>NZ_JBNHER010000075.1:11454-37725 GCF_050015975.1 Dapis purpurea BLCC-M126
ATAGCCTTGATATTTGAGATTAGCATTTTATCTTCATTATTTATCATTGATCAAAGGGAATAGGGAGTAGGGAGTAGGGAGTAGGCAAAAATAATTGATTTATATAGTGCGATAATTTATTAATTATCTGTTAAATGAAATAGCCTTGATATTTGAGATTAGCATTTTATCTTCATTATTTATCATTGATCAAACAGCTAAAGTCTAGCTGAATGCTTACTCTCTAGATTGCCGAATAATTAATAATTAAATCATTCAATTTTTAACGTCTCCCTAAAAGTAAAAGGTAATTATCCATTATTAATTATTCATTATCAATTATCCATTATCAATTATCAATTATTCATCTATCTTTCTACCACAATGAGGACAAACTATAGACTTTTTTTGCTGACTTAAAGCTCGTTTTTTTTGAATTTCCTCAGTAAAACCAGAAGCAACTATACCTGTCGGTAAAGCAAATATTCCAATTCCAATTAATGCAACTATTGCTCCTAAAAATCTACCTAAAGGAGTAATAGGATAAACATCTCCATAACCAACAGTTGTTAAAGTAACAACTCCCCACCACATAGCAGCAGGAATATGAGGAAAATTTTCTGGTTGAGCTTCATTTTCAGCAAAGTACATTAGACTAGCAGAAGTTACTAATAAAATTACACCAATAGATATAGCAATAATTATTTCTTCTTGTTTTGACTTAATGACTTTAGCAAATAATTTTGTTGTGTCTGAATATCTGGTTATTTTGAATATCCTAAAGATTCTAAATATCCGAAATGAACGAGTAAATATTAAGTTTGGCAATAATAAAGGTAAGTAAAATGGCAGAATAGCAATTAAATCAATAATTACTAAAGGTTTGAGCATAAATCTAATTCTTCCCGATATGGAATTTTTATATCCGGGAGCAACTTTGCATGACCAAACCCGCAAAATATATTCAATAGTAAATATGATTACTGATATTAGTTCAAAGTTATCTAACCAAATTTGATATTGTTGATAAATATCTTCTACTGTGGAGATAACCACAGTTATAATATTGAGGATAATTAATGTGATGATGAAGACTTTAAAAATTTTGCTGTAGGTATCTCCGGGATTATCTAGCTCAATAATTTCAAATATTCGGCGTTTGATTTTGTGGAGCATTTTTTCTATATAGCAGGGAATAGGGAATAGGGAATAATGAATAGTGGAAAAAACATTTCCTAGTCTAAGGTTTATCATAAGTCTATGTTTTAACCAATTCTTTCTTAGCTATACAAGTTTGAGAATTATTTTTATCTTTAATGGCGAGAATTATATAGTTATCTATATATATGATGTGAGTCATAGTTTAGTCTGAGGTATTGAGATTTTAGCGGGGTGATAAATTTTGGCAGTGGCAAATTTTCTTGGGCAAAGTTTGGAAAGTTTTGAGTAGACTTTCTGGTATGTGTTGGAGTAGTTTAAGTATACTACTACGACTTTCGGATCTAACTCTTATAGCAACCCTTCAACTAAGTTTTTGATTGAGTAATATCTGATCTTAGGCGTTGGATTTTGTGGAGCATTTTTTCTCGGCTAGTTTGAGAATTATTTTTATCTTTATGGCGAGAATTATATAGTTATCTATATATATGATGTGAGTCATAGTTTAGTCTGAGGTATTGAGATTTTAGCGGGGTGATAAATTTTGGCAGTGGTAAATTTTCTTGGGCAAAGTTAGGAAAGTTTTGAATATACTCTCTAATACCTGTTCGTAAGCATTCAGCTATTAGCTGTCAGCTATCAGCAATAAAACCACACCTTAGTACCAAGTGTGGAAAAAGAATACTATAAATTTATCTTGATTAGAGATGCTTAAAAAGAGCTGCTCTAATTCATTTTAGACAGCTATATCTAGCAGAATAATTTTTCCTTTTTTTTCAACATTTCCTCCTTTTCTTACTTTTTTCTTTCTTGAACTGATAGCTAAAAGCTGACGGCTGAATGCTTACACCTGTTCAGTAATATAGTTAAACTACTCCAACTTTAAGCCTAGCTTTTCTAGCAACCTTACAACCAAGTTTTTTATTGAGTAATATCTAAGATTCGGTGTTGGAATTTGTAGAGCATTATTTAATTTGAGATATTTATGTTTTAGTGGGTTGATAAATTTCTGTAGTGGTAAATTTTATTTGGCAAAGTTGGAAAAGTTTTGAGTAGACTCTCTGATAAGAGTTGCAGTAATATAGTTAAACTACTCCAACTTTAAACTCAACTCCTCTATCAACCCTTCAACTAAGTTTTTGATTGAGTAATATCTGAATCTTCGGCGTTTGATTTTGTAGAGAATTTTTTCTAGATAGTTTTAGAAGTGGTTTTATCTTTTGGCTAGAATTACATAGTCATTTAATCCATAATTTGAGTCATGCTTATTTCCAAGATAGTATTTTTTTAATTTATCCATATATTTTTGACGAGGTAAATTTTCACTAGCAAATCTCGCATATCCAGCACCCTTAGTTGGCATTCTTTTACCAGTAGAAGTTAAATATTTGTACCAAACTAAATTCAAACCTATATCTGCCATAAAATTTTCAATTAGTTTTTGTTCTTGGTCTCGATTTTCGCTAAATTCTAGATGATAATTAACAAAAATTTTTTTTCCTTGCACTATGATAATTACATAACCACCACTACTTAAACTTTCCTGAAATATTTTTCGATAAACCTCGAAAGACTTTTTTTCTCTACTTGGTCAGCAAACAAACAGTGAGAAATAGTTATAAAATCAAAAAAACCTTGTGGCAAAACTTTCAACTGCTCATTGTATGTAAAAATATCTGTTGTATCAAATCAAAAATACAAATTAGTAGGCATTCTTTGTTTTTCTATATATTGTCGCCAAAACTGAAGACCTCGATACTGAAACTTAGCTTGTTTTTCCAGAGAATAATAACAAATGTGCATGGGAGGAGTCGGAAAAAAACCACTACTACTTTGCAGAAATAAAGCTAGTCCATAAGCAACTGTTCCCGGACCAGCAGCAATATCTAACATATTAATTTTTGTTGGTAATAATCCACTTTGGTAGACAAAATACCAAGCTAAATAATTGCAATAAACATTATCTAAAAAGTATTTCATAAAATAAACATGGGGAGTTAAATCAAAACCATAATCAGGATCTGCCCCACGCTTTAACCAATCTATATCTCTATGAGCCTTTTTTAACTCTAGCTCTCGTTTTTTTTCAGGTATTCTTTCCAGTTCAGATTTAATATACTCTGCTAAACTTGATTCAAAATCGTCAAATATTCTTTCATCTATTCCAGTACATTGCAATAATTTTTTATCCTTTTCAATTAACTGAAAACTTTTGGTGACAGACTTAATAAATTTTGCATCTGGAGTCAATATATAGTCATCAATTCTCCTAATTACTGGCTCATCAAAATCAAGCTTTAATTCTAATTCATCTAATTTATCGACAGCTTTTCTTAGATGTTTACTTAAATTGCTGACTTCTCTATCTTTATCTTTTAAAGATTCCTCAAACTTTAGGTTATCTTGATATAACTTCTCTAAAGGAGATAATTTTGCTCCCGAATTTTCAATGGCTTTTAGTATTTGATTTCCCAGAGAATTATTTCCTTGTTTGAGGGCAAACCAAAATTTGAGAGAACGCCAAAAATTTGTGATTTGATTATTCATCAGTAAATCTTCCCTGAAATTATTTGATTTCTCAGATACTTAGTATTTGTATTAACTTCTCTGGAAAATGTTGATAATTTTCATCTTGATTAAATTGCTGATTTTTTGGTCTTTGTCATTTCCAGATTCCCGAAACTTCAGGATAATTTTAAATGACTGTAAGTATTTGATTTGCCAGAGAATTATTTCCTTGTTTGAGGACAAACTAAAATTTGAGAGAACGCCAGAAATTTGTGAATTGATTATTCATAAGTAAATCCTGCTTGACCTTCCTTAACTTCTACATCATTTAGTATTTGTACCAACTTATCTTTGAATTGTTGATAATTTTTAGCTTCGTTATTGTACCACCATTCGTACTTTTTCTTCATATCTATAGCTGCATCACGAGTGCTAGCTATTAGCGATCGCTTATGACTAGCGTGAAAATCTTGAATAACAACTCTATCGACAAAATTTAGTTGTTTAATAAAATTTTCTTGTTCTTCTGGCAAAGTCGGCAGTAAAGGAGTAATAGTAATAGAAAGTTTAGGCAAATAACCTGTTAAATCATTAATTTTAGTTTTGATTTTTTTCATAGCATTAAGTCTAGCTCTAATACTAGGTGTTTGAGGCTCAAAATCTTTTCTTACTACCTCACTACCCGTGGGAATGCTCATATTAATTCGGAGATTTTTAAACCTTTGCAAAATATCAATATCTCTCGTTATCATCGGACTACGAGTTTGAATAACTAAAATTGGTTTATATTCCAACATTACCTCTAATAATCTCCGAGTTAATTGAGTTTTCGACTCTATCGGTTGATAAGGATCTGTCACACTACTCATATAAATACTAGGCAACTTATCATAATTTTTCTTCCGCCATCTCATTAACTCTTTCTCTAAAATTTCCGCAGCATTTTCCTTAATCAAAACCCATTTTCCCCACTCATTTCGCATTTTTTCGTTAGGACTAAAAGCAGCAGCATAACAATAGGTACAACCATATTGACAACCCCGATAAGGATTCAAAGTAAAGTCATAAGTTTTAATAAAACCAGTAGCTTTATTTAAGATTGATTTGGCATTTTGTCCGTAAACATCAGCACTACCAAATTTTTCATTAACCACTAACAACTGATTAGTATCTACTCCGTACTCTTTGTTTTTAAACTCCATTTTAATCTTCTAAATAAACTGACAAATTAATAAAGATTTTTTTACACCAGAGACTAAAGGATGGTTCAGGTTAAGAAAGCATCCAGTCATACCACCTATGGTAAATATTTACTACATATTGGAAATTATTATTATAAAGTAAGCATTCAGTATCAGCTACTAATTCCTTGCCTTTATATCAGAAATTAGTATTCAGAGATTTAAGAATAATGAAAAGTATTGGAAAAAAACTGACCTTAATCTTAGCAGTATATATTTATTATTTATGAAACAGGTAAAAACTGACTCCTAATAGCTAAATGGTTAAATTATAACTATTTACTATTGGTATAAATTGTTTTAACTACTAGGCAGCAATATCTACCCTTCTTTCGTACTTTACTCTTATTTACCTGATGCTATTATTCATTAATAGATAATTACCTCTGGTTAAAACCATCAGATTGAATCTAAAGAAATATTATTAATGGATAATTGATAGTGGATAATTAAAACTATCTCTAATTATCCATTGTCAATTATCTATTGGTAAAGAGAGGTTTTAAACCTTTGGGGATTAATTATTAATTATCCATTCAGAAAATTATTTTATAAAAAAAGAATGTTACAAATAATTTCAAACTATAACAATCAGGAATTAGATGTGAGAATTGAAGTGTTTCTTAAAAGAATAGAGTATAGCAGTTATCTTATTCATTTTAGAGGATTGTTATATGTGAAATAATTTCCTGAAATTACTGTAGTGTCAAAGTTTCGAGCGTATAAAATCTTACTTTTGACTTTTGACTTTTGACTTTTGACTTCCGTGAAACGGTATGAGATGGTGTAAGCTGAAGAAGTTCAGTTAGTTATCTATCAAATTTTACCTGAAATATTATTAACCATTAAAATTTGCTCAATCAAAGGTGATTATTAAATTTGTTTATTCGTCAAGGATAAGGGTGTAAATATTATGCTTACAAGTGTAGAGCGTCTTTTATTTATTAGAGCTGTGCCAATTTTTAGAGAATTAAGAGATGATTTTCTAGTGCGTTTAGCTTCTGTGATGGATGAACTATCTTTCCCTAGTAACCATACAATTTTTACTGAAGGGAAAGAGGGAAGGTCTCTTTATATCGTAGTATCTGGTAGAGTTAAAGTTCATTTAGAAGACCGTGAGTTGGCAAGGTTACAACAAGGGGCTTGTTTTGGTGAAATGTCTTTGTTTGATGCTGAACCTCGTTCTGCTTCTGTAACTACTTTAGACAATTGTGAGTGTTTGATGTTAACTCAAATGCAACTTTATGATGCAATTGATGAAACACCAGAAATTGCAATTAATATTATTCGTCTATTATCTCGTCGCATTCGTGAACTTAATCAAAAGCTTAATGCTAGGGAAAGTAGTATTTCTTCTGATAGTAGTAGAATACCTGAACTGCGTTAGAAATATGGGAAAATATTAGCAAATTGGTTTTGCACCAGACAAAACCAATATTGCTTAATCTTATACCAATTCACTTTCAAAATGTCAAGAATAATTTCAAATTTTATATGTGAAATAATTTCCTGAAATTACTGTAACGTTATAGTTTTAAGTCTATAAAATCTTAATGCATGAATTTTGACTTCCGTGAAATGGTATTAGCTAGGATATTAACTAAAAAAAATTTTACTAGAGTAAACGAAAAATGAATGGATAACTATAGGGTTGATTCGGATCATTCATCACATTGAGAATAGCAATAATTGGCATGACAAAATTAACAATTCCTAACAAAACTAATAAAGGAAAGCCAATTAGCAGCCAAATTAATATACCAAATATAATACCGTAAATATAAATGTTAATATGAAAGTTGAGAGATTCTTTAGCGTTATCCTTAACAACGGAGTCATCAGTTAGAAATAAAATAGCTATTGGTATACCTACAGAGAGAATAGTTACACTAAAGAAAATCGCTCCATGACATAAAGCTGAGAGAATTTTTCGTTTGTCAGTATCCATTAAATTTTCCTCCTGATTCAAACTAGATATCTGTATTTCTCACTTACACGATAATAAGTATAGCTGATTAATTTAATAATTTCAGAAATTGAGTTATTTATTAAATCTAATTATGGCTCTTTTCTTTGGTTTGTGTTTTACCAAAAAAAATCACTATATGATATAAAACTGAGATAATTTTTCTTTTATCAGTATTCATTAAACATTCATCCTGATTCAAAGTAAATATTTGTATTTCTCACCTGCACGGCAAGAAGTATAGGTCAATAATTTAGTGGTTTTGAAATTTAGTTATTAAGCATAATTATAACTCTGTTATTTGTTTTATTCTCTGACGGATAGGAATTTCAATAATAAATTTCGTTCCTTGTCCTAATCTAGAGGTACAATCTAATCTACCTTGATGTTTTTCCACAATAATTTGATAACTAATAGATAATCCTAGACCAGTACCACTGCCGATAGGTTTAGTAGTAAAGAATGGGTCAAATATTTTGTTACGAACTCTTTCTGTTATACCCATGCCATTATCAGAAATTATAATCCTAACTTCTTGAGGGGATATAACTTTTGTACTAATTGTAATAGTAGGTAAATTATCCAAAATATCTAAATTTTGATTTATTCTAGTGGGATTGAATTTTTTACTTCGTTTTTCTACTAAAGCGTCAATAGCATTAGAAATAATGTTCATAAATACTTGATTTATCTGACTAACATAACACTCTACTTTGGGTAATTCCTCATAGTCTTTAATTATTTGAATTGCTTTTTCCTGTGGCTTATGTTTAAGTTTATTTTGTAAAATGAGGAGAGTGCTTTCTATTCCTTCATGGATATTTACAGATTTTACCTCAGATTCATCCAAGCGAGAGAAGTTTCGTAAAGATATAACTATATCAGCAATGCGGTTAGCTCCCCCTTTCATAGAATTTAAAATTTTTGGTAAATCTTCAATCAAAAAATCTAATTCTATAGTTTCTATTTCCTCTTGAATATCTGTAGGTGGGTGAGGATAATTTTCCTGATAGAGATGAGTTAAATTGAGTAAGTCTTGAGTATATTGACTAACATAAATAATATTACCAGAAATAAAGTTAATTGGATTATTAATTTCATGGGCAATACCAGCAACCATTTGCCCTAGAGAAGACATTTTTTCGGTTTGAATAAGTTGTGCTTGAGCTTTTTGAAGTTTATTTAAAGCTTCAGATAATTCCTGAGCTTGTGCTCTAGCTTGAAAGGCAACTTCACGACTTTGATTATATAATTCAGCTTGATCTATAGCGATCGCCAATTGATCTGTTACTGCCTTTAAAAGTTTTACTTCACTGTCATCCCAGTTACGAACAGAGATATGATGAGCACAAACTAAAACTCCTATTTTTCCGGACTGAGTTTGAATTGGTATAGACACAAAAGAGATTATACCCAAAGCAACTATAAAATGTCGCATTTTTCTGTCATTAACAAGACTAATATCATCAACCCGAATAATTTCTAGTTGTAAGAATCTTAAAGCCCAAGAACCTACTTGTTCTATTGTATATTTACCAATTAAACTAGGAAATTTTTCTCCTTTTGACTCATTAACAACTTCCCAACTATCTAGATAATTATTATTAGTTCTACCTGGATTTGTAATACTAGCAAAACGATGCCAAATAAAATGACAACGATCTATTTTTAAGATAGTACGAACTTGATGAACTGTAGTCTCTAAAATCGTCTCAATATCAAGAGAATTACGAATTTGATTTGCCAAATGATTAAGTAGTTCTTCATGGCGAGCAATTTGTCGAAATTTAGCCTCTGATTCTTGAAGTTTTTGTTGAGCTTGCTTACTTTCTGTAATATCTAACCCTAAAGATATTAAACCAATAACTTCATTATTATCATCTTTAATTTTGACTTTAATTATTTCTAGATTATGCTCTTTACCGTCAATAAACTTAAAATTTTCTTCGCAGTGACATGGTAAATTATTTTTCCAGCAATTTGCATCATATCTATGAAGACTTGCCGCTTCCTTTTCTGTAAAAAGTTGATGATATTTTTCAACTTCCAAGAACTTTGACTCAGGTATGCCAATATTTTTACATAATGTATTATTAACAAACTGAACTTTGCCATTAATGTCAGTCATTAAAATCCAAATAGGAGCATTATCAAGAATTGCTCTTAAAGTTTTTTGTTGCTGGTTTAATTTTTCCTGTGCTTCAATACGTTCAGTAATATCTTCATAACTGCCAAGAATACCTATTACTTGATCGTCTTGATTATGAATAGGAACTTTACTTGTTTGTAACCATCTTTGTTTACCCTGAGTAGTTAATTGAGGTTCAATTATTTGGTATCTAGCAGTATTAGATTCCATGACTTGACAATCTATTCTGCGATATTGTTCAAAATATTCTTGATTTCCAGGTAAATCATAGTCAGTTTTACCAACTATTTCTGCTGGTGATTTAAAACCTGCTCTATGAGCAAAACTATTATTACATCCCTGATATACTAGGTCTTGATTTTTCCAAAATATTGATTGGGGAATAGTATTGATAATTAATTGAAGTTTTTGTTGAGATAGTTGTAATTCTATTTGTGCTTGTATCCTTTCTGTTACATCTAAAATTAGGGATAAGATCGAAATAAAATTTCCTTTTTCATCGAAACAAACCGAGTTATACCATTCACAATTTATTACTTTTTTCTCTTTAGTATAGTTACGATTTAGGGAAGTATTTCTGGGTATATTTCCTTGTCGGAGTTGTTGCATTAGACTACTAACTTTTTCTAAATCTTCAGGAAATATAAATTCCCAATCATTTACCTGTAGACCTATTACTTCATCTGCTTGCCAACCAAAGATTTTTTCTGCTTGTTCTGACCAGCGTTGTACTTGAAATTCACTATTCCATTCAATTACTGCTAGTGGAGTATTTTCTACATGAAAGTTCAATTGCTGTAAAGCTGTTTTCAGTTGATTTTCTGCTTCTACTTCTTCACTAATATCATTAATAATTGCTGTTAATATAGTTTCTTTTTTTAGCTCTAATTTAGAAATAGAAGCTGCTGCTGGAAACTCAGTACCATCTTTCCGAAGCCCCCAAATTTGGCGACGATTAGTCATGGGACGAGAAATTTCAGAATCACTACAAAATTGATTCACATAGTTTTGATGATTTGCTTTATATCGTTCTGGCAATAGCAAATTTAATGATTTTCCTAAAACTTCAGTTGCTTGATATCCAAATATTTTTTCTGCTCCTTGATTAAACATAGAAATATTTTGATTTTCATCTACTGAAATAATAGCATTTTGAGCAATTTCTAAAATTCCACTTAAACGTTTTTCGGATGCTTGTAAAGCTTCTTGGATTTGTTGACGTTCTCTAATTTCAGCTTTTAATTTGTGGTTAATTTCTTCTAGTTTTTCTGGATTAGGAAGTGCTAATAAGTTAGGAATTAATGGTACTAATTTTCCGACTGTAAATAAAGATATTACTGCTGTAATTGCTTTGATAAAACCTGATAGCCAATAGGTGGGATGCCAGAGAGTCCAAATCTCAATTAAATGAGTCAATCCACAAGCAACAATAAATGCACTAAACAATACAAATACTTCTGGGTAAGGCAAATCCTTTCGCTTGCTAATAAAATAAAATAAGACAATAGGAATTGAAAAGTAAGCTAATGCAATTAATGAGTCTGACAATATGTGCAACCACACTAATTGAGGTTGCCAAAGATAACAATGTCCGTGAGGAATAAAATTTCCTGTACTCCAAATTTGTGATAAAAAATTCATACACCTTTCTTGTAAAAAAAATTATAAAACTATCAAATTTTAAAAAATTCAGTCTTGATTTATATTAAGTTAATGCTTTTCTTCTTATCAAAGTATTTATACTATTTATAATTGCAGGTTAATATAGATATTTTTAATATACATTATATCATAATGAGAAATATATTAAATTTAGCCTAGATAAATATATAATATGATGAATTGTTAGAAATTCTAGAATTTAGGTTAACTTATGTCCATAGAAATTGAAGCAGAATTGCAAATAGCAGTAGATAAACGGCGTAACTTTGCAATTATTTCTCACCCTGATGCTGGTAAAACCACCCTTACAGAAAAACTATTATTGTATGGAGGTGCTATTCAGGAAGCTGGTGCAGTAAAAGCTAAAAGAGCGCAACGTCATGCCACCTCAGACTGGATGGCAATGGAACAACAAAGAGGTATTTCTATCACTTCCACAGTTCTACAATTTGAGTATCAAGACTGTCAAATAAATCTCCTAGATACTCCGGGACACCAAGATTTTAGTGAGGATACATATAGAACTTTAGCAGCAGCAGATAACGCTGTAATGTTAGAAGATGGTGCTAAAGGTTTAGAACCTCAAACTCGCAAATTATTTGAAGTTTGTAAGATGCGAAAACTACCCATTTTTACATTTATTAATAAAATGGATAGACCAGGGAGAGAACCTTTAGAACTATTAGATGAAATTGAACAGGAATTAGGCTTAAAAACATATCCTGTAAATTGGCCGATAGGTATGGGCGATCGCTTTAAAGGAGTATTTGATCGAAGAAAACAACAAATTCACCTATTTGAGCGGAGTGTTCATGGTAGGAAGGCAGCAATAAATACAGTAGTAAATTTAGGTGATCCTCGCATAGAAGAACTACTAGAGCAAGACCTTTATTACCAACTCAAAGAAGACATAGAATTACTAGATGAATTAGGTTCAGATTTAGATTTAGAAGAGATACATCAAGGAGAAATGACACCTGTATTTTTTGGTAGTGCAATGACTAATTTTGGGGTGCAATTATTCCTAGATGCTTTCTTAGAATATGCCCTAAAACCAGGTACCCACAAAAGTACAGTTGGGGAAATTTCTCCGACTCATCCAGATTTCACTGGATTTGTGTTTAAATTGCAAGCTAATATGGATCCAAAACATCGAGATAGGGTGGCATTTATTAGAGTTTGCACAGGAAAATTTGAAAAAGATATGACAGTTAGTCATGCTAGAACAGGTAAAACTGTGCGATTATCTCGCCCACAAAAGTTATTTGCTCAAGACAGAGCATCAATTGAAATTGCTTATCCTGGTGATGTAATTGGTTTAAATAATCCGGGAGTATTTGCCATTGGAGATACTATTTATAATGGCAAAAAATTAGAGTACGAAGGCATCCCCTGTTTCTCTCCAGAAATATTTGCTTATTTAAGGAATCCTAATCCTTCTAAATTTAAGCAATTCCGTAAGGGAGTTAATGAATTAAGAGAAGAGGGTGCAGTACAAATTATGTACTCAGCAGATGAGGCAAAAAGAGACCCTATTTTAGCTGCTGTTGGGCAATTACAATTGGAAGTTGTTCAGTTTAGAATGCAAAATGAATATGGAGTGGAAGCTAGAGTAGAAATGTTACCTTTTACTGTGGCACGTTGGGTAGATGGTGGTTGGGAAATACTGGAAAAAGTCGGTAGGTTATTTAATACTGTAGCGGTCAAAGATAGCTGGGGACGACCTGTTTTGTTGTTCAGAAATGAGTGGAATTGTCAACAGGTAGAATCTGAGCATCCAGAATTAAAATTGAATAATACAGCGCCTGTTGTTTCTGGTCAAGAACCAGAATCTTTATAGAAGGGAGAAGGGAGTAGGGAGTAGGGAGCAGGGAGCAGGGAGTAGAAAAGGCTAAACTTTCAAACTTTGCTTTTAACTTTTCTACTTTCTTCTTCAAGCAAAGTGAGCTAAATATTCTTAGGGATTAAACATTTTGGCATCATAAATGTCAACTATTATCTATTCAATTAATAATTAAATAATTCAGCTTTATTGAATAATACAGCGCCTGTTGTTTCTGGTCAAGAACCAGAATCTTTATAGAAGGGAGAAGGGAGTAGGGAGTAGGGAGCAGGGAGCAGGGAGTAGAAAAGGCTAAACTTTCAAACTTTGCTTTTAACTTTTCTACTTTCTTCTTCAAGCAAAGTGAGCTAAATATTCTTAGGGATTAAACATTTTGGCATCATAAATGTCAACTATTATCTATTCAATTAATAATTAAATAATTCAGCTTTTAAGTATTTTTTTTTCAAGGGGAAAAAAAATAATTTTTTTTCTTAAAGCATCAATCGTGCCATAAAAAGTTCACAAGTAATAAGTAATAAGTCATAAATAATGAGTAATAAGTAATACCTCTGTGTACCTGAAGTCAGAGGATTCAAAAAATGATGAATTTTTGGAATTTTTCTTTATGAATTAAGAGGCTTTAAACCAACATCAACGGACTAGATTTTACTTATTACTCAATATTCATTACTTATTACTCAATATAACCTTAATTTTAACAATGATAATTAAAAATATTACCTACCTAAAGGTGAACAATGTCGAATTAAAGCTTGATGTTTATAAACGAGGAAATACCGAAGAACCAGTTCCAACATTAATTTACTTTCACGGCGGTGGTTGGGTATCTGGCACAAAAGAAAGCCGCTTCTTTAATCTATTACCTTATTTAGAAATGGGTTTGGCAGTAGTTAATGTCCAATACCGATTAGCTAATGTTTCTCATGCACCTGCTGCCGTCGAAGATTGCCTTTGCGCTCTTAGATGGGTAATTCGACAAGCAGATAAATATGGTTTTGATATTAAAAAACTTGTTGTCTCCGGTGATTCTGCTGGTGGTCATCTTGCTCTGACTACAGGTATGCTAACTCCTAGTAGTTTTGATAGTCAATGTCCCGGTAATGAAGAACTAAAAGTAGCAGCAATTGTCAATTGGTATGGCATTACGGATGTAGGAGATTTGCTTGAAGGAGAAAATATGAGATCCTATGCACTAGAGTGGTTGGGAAGTGCTAAAGACCGCATGGAAATTGCCGAGCGTGTTTCTCCTCTTAATTATCTAAGAAGTGATTTACCACCAATAATTACTATACATGGTGATGCTGATACTGTCGTTCCATACAGTCATGCTGTTCAACTTCACCAAGGTTTAGAACGACTAAAAGTTCCCAATAAATTAATTACTATTCCTAATGGTGGTCATGGTAATTTTACAAGGGATGAAATTTTGGATATCTACGAAAATATTCACAAATTTCTGGATACTCACATAGTTAATAAAAAATTGGAAAATTAATAAGCTACTCTTCATTCAAATTATATTGTCAAGTGAGCAGCGGATGGTTCGGGGGTGGTGAGCATGAATATGGATAATGTGTTTGAAGATAATGATTTTCAGTCGTTGCGTTCTTTTGCTGTTGACTATGCAGGGATGTCGGGTGCGCCTGGTTTGTTTGTGGTGGTAGATAGGTTTACTGGGGAAACACCGGAAAAAGTTTGGGTAATCCACACTCAAGAGCAGGTTGTGGTTGAGGATAATGGTTTTATATTGAAGGCTGATTCTGGGGCAACTATGAGGGGAACTTTTGTTGTGCCTGGGGAGGTGAAGATTGATGTGGAGGAAACGCAGAGAGGTAGGAAAATATTAGCAAGTGGGGGTGAGAATTTTTTTGTGGTGATGACTGTGCAAAACGGTATTGCTCCAGAGGTTGAGATTTCGGGTAGTGGTTTAGATGCTGAGGTTAGGGTAGAGGAGAGGATGATTTTGTTTGGTGAGGATAGAGTGATTTTTGGGAAGTAATATCATGTCCGGATGAACAGTTATAAATAATTGGGGAGGAGTCAGGAGTCAGGAGTCAGGAGGGAGAAGAAGAGGAGGAAAAAGTTTTTTTTATAACTAATGAAGCGGACATGATATAATTCAAGAACTATTTAAAAAAGTTTTCCTAAGTATTGCACACCAACAATAAACAAAATTACAAAAGCAATGGATACAATTAGTCTTATCGTTTGCGCGCGTAATACAAAAGTGTAAGTTTTACGGCTCTTTGGTAGAATTATCAACCACATTTTTTATTATATTTCCCTGCATTTCCAGATCTATTTCTGTCATAAGTCTGGCAATCCGTTTGGCAAAATAATATACTCGTTTCAAATACTCGATAAAATCTGATTCAAGGCCAAACGCAACCAAGCGATTTGGTTGGTCCGCCGTTAAACGCATAGCCAGATGAGTATGTGCTTGGCTAGCCAACTCGTTAATTTGGGGTTTCATTGCCACCACCTGGGCAGCTAACTGCGGATCAGAGAAAACTACTGATTTGAGGGCTTGATCTAGAGCAAAACAAACCTCCTCATGCAGAGACTTTAAAACTGTTTGGGTAGCATTACTAAACTGAAGCTCATGGTGTAGCCGATCATTGCCAATTTCCACTACATTAGTCTCAATAGTATCCCCGATATTTTCAATATAGTTGGCAATCTTGAGGTACATAGACAAAAGTTCAGATTGTTGAGTCACTAAGGTTTCCAAACTCAACTGACCGAGGTAAGTTACGATCGCTCCATAAAGTCGATCGACCTCATCATCCATTGCTCTTAGTGCTGCCACTTCATCACTGGTGCCACCCTCTACCACTGGCAGACAACCGCGTACCATTTGTAGGGCAATATTTCCCAATTGCCCTAACTCCAAACGAACCCGATCTAAGGCCAAGGTAGGAGTAGATAGCAACATCTTATCGAGGTATTTGGGTTGGCTTTGCCGAACTGTCGGAGATTTTGCAGGCACCAAATGTTGTACCAACTTTGCCAATACCGGAGCAAACCCAATAAAAATCAAAGCATTAGCTACATTAAATAAAGTATGAGCGTTAGCAATTTGGCGTGGGGTTTCCACTGCTAGCTTAGATATACCTTCGAGGGAAGATGAAACAGGTGTCAGCCAACGTACTGTATCCGCTAACTGATTAATCAACCCAACCCAAAGTAGAACACCCAAGATATTAAACAAAACATGAGCGATCGCTGCCTGAACGGCTTCTGAAGGTTTGCCGATCGCCGCCAACATCGCCGTAATGCAAGTACCGATATTTGCACCAAACACCAGGGCAATTCCAGCTTCGAGATTCAATAAGCCCTGACTTGCCAAAACAATCACCAAGCCTGTGGTGACAGCAGAACTTTGTACCAAAGCAGTAAACACCGTGGCAATAGTAATTCCCAGTAAAGGATTTTCTACCTGTTGCATCAAGCTAATAAAAGGTGGATAGGCTTGTAGTGGAGTGGTAGCAATCTTCATTAACTCCATACCATAAAACATCATACCCAACCCCATCAACAGCAAACCATACTGGCGAGAGTATCTTCGCTGAGAAATTAGTTGCAAGACAAAGCCAATGGCAAAAAGCAATAGAGCCGAGCGAGTAATTTTAAAGGCAATAATCTGAGCAGTGATAGTTGAGCCAATATTTGCTCCCATAATTACCCCTATTGATTGAGGCATGGTCATTAATCCAGCAGAAATAAAACCCACCAACAAAACCGTTGTCACTGAGGAGGATTGAAGCACTGCGGTGACAAATGCTCCGACAACTAAACCATTCCAACGATTCGAGGTCAGTTTCGCGAGCATTCGCTTCATAGATTTGCCCGCCACTTGCTTTAAGGACTCGGTCATTTGTTCAAGTCCAAATAAGAAGAATGCGAGCCCTCCACAGAGACGCACGCTAATTTGTCCGAATTCTAAAAGACTAATTGAGTTGGTTGGTGTCATTTCAGTTATCAGTTATCAGTTATCAGTTATTAGTTATCAGTTAGCCTCCTATGATTTTTTCATCCCTTTAAAAGGGGAGGCTTGAGACCTTACTTCTTGGTGATTCTTTGTCGTCATAGTTATCAGGTGTATGGTGAGGGATAACAACATTTTCATTAAACTTTGTACAATTTATCAAAATTAATGCTACACTTGGAAAGTGTCAAAAGAAGCCTGAAAATTGTAAAGATAATTAAAGGGTTAGATTACGTTAATAAATACTATTTAGAAATACAAATTTCAAGTATAGCAAAGTTTTTGAGAATTCTTCATTAATGGATAATGGATGATTGATAATTGATAATTACCTCTGGTTAAAACCGTTCGGGAATTGAATATAAGGAAATATTATTTCTTCTCAAGGGGAGATTGGAGATGGCGTTTCGGCTAAGAGCCGACATGAAAAGCGTTAGCGGCTCTGCAAGAGCGGGAAACCTCGCCATCTCTCGACCGCTTTTTTCCTCTTGAAAGAGGAGGATTTAAACCTGAATTATTTAATTAATAATTAATAATTAATAATTATTCCGTAAATTACTACTCCCTACTCCCTACTCCCTAAATAAAAAAAATGATTAAAATTATTCATCTTTCTGACATTCATATTGGCAGTGGTTTTTCTCACGGTCGTATCAACCCAGAAACAGGTTTAAACACTCGCCTCGAAGACTTTATTTCCAGTTTAAAACTTTGTATAGATAGAGCAATTTCCGAACCAGTCGATTTAGTTTTGTTCGGTGGAGATGCTTTTCCAGATGCTACTCCCGCACCATACATAAAACAAGCTTTTGCTGGTCAATTACGCCGTTTAGTAGATGCTCAAATTCCTACAGTATTATTAGTAGGAAATCACGACCAACATTCCCAAGGTCAAGGAGGTGCAAGTTTAGGTATTTATAGGACTTTAGCAGTTCCCGGAGTTGTGGTAGGCGATCGCTTAGAAACTCACACAATCTCCACTAAAAATGGTGCTATTCAAGTTATTACTTTACCTTGGTTAACTGCTTCTAATTTAATGACAAAATCAGAAACCGAAGGTAAATCTATGAGTCAGGTAAATGAGTCATTAATTGAAAAACTGCGGCTGATATTAGAAGCAGAAATTCGGAAATTAAACCCAGAAATTCCCACTGTACTTTTAGGTCATTTAATGGCAGATAGAGCAAGTTTAGGAGCAGAACGTTTTCTAGCTGTGGGCAAAGGTTTTAATATTCCTGTTTCTCTGTTAAACCGCCCTTGTTTTGATTATGTTGCGTTAGGTCATGTTCACAAACATCAAAATTTGAATAAGTCTAATAACCCACCAATTATTTATCCGGGAAGTATTGAAAGAGTTGACTTTAGTGAGGAGAAGGAAGATAAGGGTTTTGTTTTTATTGAACTAGGAAAAGGTGCAGCGAAATGGGAATTTTGTTCTCTACCTGTCCGAAGTTTTCAAACTATCAAGGTTAATGTTTCAGAAGCAGAAAAACCACAAACTGAATTATTAAATACTATTAGTAAATATCAGATAGAAAATGCGGTAGTAAGGTTGATTTATCAGTTACGTTCCGAACAGTTAGACCTGATTGATAATGGTGTTTTACATCAGGCTTTAAGTGAAGCCCATACCTACACTATTCAACCAGAATTAGTCAGTCAGTTAGCAAGACCCCGTTTACCAGAATTATCAACAGGTAATAGTATTGACCCTTTACAAGCTTTAAAAACTTATTTAGAAAATCGGGAAGATATCCAAGATATTCAGGAGGAAATGTTAGAAGCTGCTGCTAAGTTACTAGCAGTTAAAGGAGATTTATCAGAAGAAAATTCTGATAGTCAGTTAAGTTTATTTAGTAAATAAGGGAATAGGGAATTTTATTAATGGATAATTGATAATGGATAATTGATAATTAGGACTGGCTGAATAAATCTAAAAGCCTTTACAGATAAAGCTTATAACCTTTGAAAATCGCAAAAAAGTGCAGCTTTTTGACTTAAAACTACCAAAAAGTTAGGATTTTAGGCAGATCAAGGATAGAAAAATAAAGCAACAATTATTCGGAATACTTTCTCCTTCTTCCCACCCTCCACTTTAATCAGCAAACCCTAATTAGGGCTTGCTGATTAAATAGACATCTCCGGAAAATAAATAAACCTTTGAGTTAGATCGGCTAAAGAAAGAAAAAGTCACCATAAAAAATCCTTTTTCATGCCTTTTTCGTAAAAATATCTTGCCTGTTTCCTACTCCTCCAAAAAATCTATATCTTTTTCGGAGAAGTCTAATATAAAAGGATTGACAGATAGAGCTTTTAATCTTTTTAGGTCTGAAAAAAGTACCTGGTTTTCAGCTCTTAATACTCGAACTCGAAAAGGAGCCTATTTTAGGCAAGAGTTGCGCAAAAAAAATTACCGAATAATTAAGGTATAAAGCCTTCTATTTCAAGAGAAACAATGAATTTATTTTCCTTTTATTCAATCCTATCCGTTTTAGGGAGAGGTAATTATCAATTATCCATTATCAATTATCAATTATTGAATCCCCTACTCCCCTACTCCCTACTCCCTAACTAACCAAATCGATATCCAAAACCTCTAACAGTAATCACATACTCTGGTTTACTAGGATTTAACTCTAGTTTTTCCCGTAACCAACGAATATGAACATCAACAGTTTTACTATCCCCAATAAAATCTGGTCCCCAAACTTGTTCTAATAATTGTTCACGAGACCAAACTCTGCGTGGATAACTCATAAATAGTTCAAGTAAGCGAAATTGTTTAGGGGAAAGTTTCACTTCTTGACCTCTAACTGTTACTCGACATTCCTCAGAATAAAGGATTATATCTTTGTACTGAAGCATAATTGTTTGGGATACTTGACCTAAACGTTGGCGACGCATCATAGCTTGGCAACGAGCCATAAATTCCCGCATCCCAAAGGGTTTAGTTACATAATCATCAGCTCCAGCTTCTAAATAAAAAGCACAATTATTATCACTGCCTCTTGCTCCTAAAATCATTATTGGTATTAAATTACCTTGATGTCTTAACATCCGGCATAAATCTAAACCATTAATGGAGTCAAGAATTAGCAGGTTGAATTCTTTTTCACTTTTCAGTGAAAAAGAATTCTCAAGAGTGGGAATAACACTACGCCCGTCTGGGGCAATAACTATTTCACAACCTTGTTCTTCTAGAGCTAGAGCTAACATATCCCGAAACAGCTCTTCAGTCTCTAATAATAAAACTTTGCTATTTGTTCTGACGGCAGACCTGGAAATAGTTTCGCTTAGATCTGGGGAAAACATAAATATCGCTTTTGATAGGTTTGATAGTGGATTATTAATGTTGCCTTACGGAGAAATTAGGCAATTCTTAATTGTGCAGCTAATTAAGTCAATTAATTGTTAACCATCCAACTACTAAAAGCACTGGGTCTTTTTCCCATTGATACAATGCCTTCTGACTATAAGACATTACTAGAGCAACCATAGCACTAGCGGAATTTGTTTTGTAGTCTTGTTTTTTGTCGTTTCTAGGTAGGGGTATTAATTTAGTAAGCATTGCCCACTTTTACTTTGCATTGTTATGCTGAATACAAAACATTAGATGCCCCTATATTATGACTAATAGGTTAAGAAAGGGTTATGTTTAGGTTATCAAAAGGTTAAATTTTAATAATTTAATACAAATTTCATCAAATATTCCTACAAATTTCTACAAGGTTTTGGACTGGTAATAGATTCATAGATTAATCTATGAATTTAGTATCAATGTTTAACAATATTTAGAGTATATTAGATAGTTTAATCCTAATGTAAGGTCAGATTAATTTTTTTACTTATAGTTAAGATAAAAAGTATAAATAATTCAAGAAAAGTCTAAAGATGTTACTACACTTAAGTACCTGGCCTGAAGTTGAAGCTTATCTGAATCAATCTCAAGGTATTATTCTCCCAATAGGTTCTACTGAACAGCATGGACCGACAGGATTGATTGGAACAGATGCTATTTGTGCAGAAGCCATCTCAAAGGGAGTAGGAGAAACAGTACAAGCATTAGTGGGACCGACAATTAATGTAGGCATGGCCTTACATCATACAGGTTTCCCAGGCACAATCAGTCTGCGTCCTAGTACGATGATTCAGATGATTCGTGACTATATAGTTTGTTTAACTAAAGCAGGATTTACCAAATTTTTCTTTATTAATGGTCACGGAGGTAATATTGCTACTCTGAAAGCGGCCTTCTCAGAAACTTATGCTCACTTGGCTGATTTAAACATTGCCGATGCAGATCGGGTTAAGTGCAAAGTCGGAAATTGGTTTATGTGTAGCTCAGTTTACAAATTAGCTAAAGAGTTATATGGTAGTCAGGAAGGCTCTCACGCTACACCTAGTGAAGTAGCTTTAACTCAGTATGTTTACCCAGAAGCAATTAAACAAGCTCCACTTTCAGAAAATGTAGCTAGTGGATATTCAATATATAGTGCTGCTGATTTTCGCCGCCGATATCCTGATGGTCGTATGGGTTCAAACCCTGCATTAGCAACACCCGAACATGGTAAGCAGTTTTATGAGTTAGCAGTAAAGGAACTAAGTAATTCTTACTTGGAGTTTATTAATAATAATTAGGGAGTAGGGAGTAGGGAGTAGGGAATAGGGAGTAGGGAGTAATTTTTGGGGTAATCTTTTAAGGAGTAAGGAAAAATTTTGACTCCTACCTCCTCTATAAATACCCGTTTTTCTTTACTCCTGACTCCTGACTCCTGACTCGTACCCTACTAACCACGCATACTTTTTTCAGCAAACCCTAATTAGGGTTTGCTGATTAAATCTAAAAGCATTTATAGATAAAGCTTTTAGCCCTTTTAAGTCTGGAAAAAATACCTGGTTTTTAGCTCTTGATAGTCAAAAAGTTAGGATTTTGGGTTGACCATAGCAGAAAAATCAAGGGCTAATTCTTCTTCCTGCCTCCCCGCTCATTCCCCATTCCTCCTGACTCCTGACTCCTGACTCGTACCCTAACCACGAATACTTTTTTCAGCAAACCCTAATTAAAGTACATTTAATTTATATAATTTTTCAGCCATAACCTTTATATAGGTTAAATGAATCTAGAAACTTAGATATTAAGGGTTGCAAAAAGCGAAAATTGAGTTAATATAGTATTCATAAATATCTAAATTATTTCAAGCAAAAACGACGCATAAAAACAGTAAAGCAGTAGACAAATAGCTAATATATATTACTTTTTTATCACTTTCAGATAACTTATTGTCTGAAAGTATTATTTTGAAATATTACTTTATTCTTACTGACAACCCTAAGTAATTCCTCTACTGTAAAAGTATGGAGAAGAAAGAAATAACTTTTCTCCCAAAGCAGATATTAAGTCAGAGGTCAAGATTGTGAACAACCAATTAAAAGTATCCTTAGCAGGTGTTTTAGCAACCGTTGGTCTCTGGGGTTTTCTACCTCAATCAGAAGCTAAAGCAGGACAATTTGAAACTACTGACAAAGTAGTTTTCACCTGTGTTTCAATGAACGCTGAAGAAAATCAATATGCGACTGTTCCTCAAATAGTTCGTGAAACACGTGATACAAGTGAGCCTGGACTTTTAGGCGGATATCCCCTAGTGAAACGAGAAGTTATTCAAGTTTCCTCTAAACCAATGATTGTTTGGACTGCTACTCTTTCTTCCGATCATCCCAAAGGTGCTTATACTCCTGACCGTCGTTGTCAATCTGTTAGCACTCGTCTAACTAACCTTGCTTATGCCCTAGGGATGGAAACTTTCGCAGATATCAGTCAAATTGGTGTTGTAAACCATGAGCAAGTGGTTTATGTTTCCCCAGATGAAGAGCCTACTTTTAATAATGTGGTCTTCACATTAAAGCCAGGAAATCGTGAAAAAACAGAAGAAATTCTAACTCAATTTAAGGATTTCGGACAAGGTACTGCTAGTGACGAACCTATCTACGAATAAGTGATTTTAGCAGAAATGTTGAGGGAATAACGAAGGAAATAAATTTTCCCTCTTCACTTCTTTTTATTGAGGATTTATAACTCAAGTAAAATTAGATTTCATCCTACTGAGTGTTAGCATGGCAGTGCTATACACCATTACTAATTCAAAGTAAAATTATGTCCTAAATTCATTAATCTGGGTAAGAATAAATCAAAATCTGTAGATAATGCACAGGTTATTTTCTCAGACACTCATAGCTTAGTTTTGTCTAAGTTTGTGTCTGTTTTAACCACTTGCTTAATAAATTTATAATCTAATTATCTCAACTATCAAAATTATTTTTAAACTCAAGGCAAACTGTAAAAATACGGTTAATTGACGGTATAATAAAATAACGCTTTAGCGTTAATTTGTTTGTTCAAGTATTTCAATTAATTGTCAAGAGGAAAGCCATGAAAATTACAACTACTCCAACTTTATTTACTGCCACAGTAGCAATGTTTTTCAGTGTTAGCTTAACTGCTAATCCCGCAAAAGCTCAAGAAAAACCAGTAACTAATAATATTGGTTCCTCAGAGCAATTATTGAGTAACAATGCTAATAGTTTGTCTAGTGGTAAAAGTATGAGTTTAACTCAAGATTCTACTACTAGAGGTAGACGTGGGTTGTCTCAAGGTGAACTGGATGAGGTGACAAACAATATTAACCTACAAATGCGGAACACTAGAGATCCTAGATGGAAAAGAGAAAAAGTATGGTTTGAAGAAAAGTGGGATTCTTTTTCTACAGACTTTTAGCCAGTCTTAAAACAGCAATTAGTACTCAGCCATCAGTAGGATTTTGAATTTAGAATTTAAAATATAAAATTTAGAACTAAAGGTAAATTTACCAATTCTGAATTCTTAATTCTTAATTCTAGAAACTGGAATTCCCCAACTTAAAGATTCCATTTTTTTGAATTGCTCAATAGATGGTTGAGAGCCATCTATAAAACGAAATGCTCCAATTCCAGCAATAGGATATTTTGACCGTCCGTTTATACCAATTAACTGACCTTTACTATTTAAAATCGGTCCACCACTCATGCCACTTTTAATATCATTGGTATAACCTACTTGATATCCTTGGCTGAGGGTGCGACTGGTTAACATTTCTACAGATCCTAAAGTTAACTGAAAAGCACGACTACCCCAAGCACGGGTACTACTAATTTGTGAAGACTGTGGTTGGTGCCAGTTGGGAAAACCTGCTGCAAAAACAGTTTCTCCTACTAAGGGTTGATTAGTTTTTGCTATTTCTACTACTTGATAGGGGCGATCGCTAGTAAATTTCAATAATGCTACATCCAGATTACCTATTTGAGGAGTAGAGACTAGGGTAGCTTGATGAGTTATCCCATCTCCACTCATAACTGGGTAAAGTTTATTCGAGTTATTCTCAATTACATGATGATTAGTGACAACAGTGTAGGTATTACCTTCCCGTTTGATAATTACTCCAGAACCTGCACTATTATCCGTAAAAATTCTTACAGTAACTTGTTGGGCAATATTGGATACTAATGATGGGAACTGTTGTGAGTCTATTGCACTAGGTTTTGTGTAATAAGCCGAATTTTCTACTCTGGTTTGGGAGTAAGCATTAGGTACAAATGTAGTTAGACAAAACAGTGATGCTCCTAAGATTTTACTACTTAAATTGAAGATTGACTTATTCTGTTTCATATTCTTAAGGTTTATCAAATAAAAGACATTTAAAAAAAAAGACAAAAATTCCCCTAACACCACTCAATCTATTTCAAGAAATTTGAAAGTGTGGTGACTATCTCTACGTTAGTTAGTGGTAGAGATCACTTCTGATTGTTTCAATATATGAATTGTTGCTAGTAGTTGAATTAACTACTTAAATCGGAATAGGTATATATATTGATTAAATTCAGCCCAGTCACAAATAATTTAGTTATTTAGCTATAGCTAAAATCTTAATTTTTCAGCCGAAATGACTGTGAGGAACTGAGTTGGTATTTTACAGTATAGCGGTCACAAAAACACATTATCAGAATAAAATTTTTTTAAATTTTTCTTTACGGTTTCTCATTTGGCTTTGGATAATGATCAGATAAATAAAATTTATTAGAAAAGATTCTTAGTAAGTAGGTAGGCAAAATTAAACGTAAAATAATTACAACAAGTGAATTGACCAAAACTATTCTGTACGTTGATACTCCGAGGGCTGCCCTACCTGAGTCCTGACTCCTCTAATTTAAATAATTTTAATTATGACCAGGTAAGCTAAGACGCATTTAAAATGCGTCTTAGCAAGTCAGGAGTTATAAGTTTGAACTCAGAATTAATCAGGATTGTATTCTTAACTCGCCACAGAACAAATATGCGGTTTAAATGCTTAAAAGCTTACTTAATTACGAAATATTTCCCAAAAAGAATGTAGGGACGTTATATTAAACGTCCCTACAATGATTTAAGAAAAGGAATATTCAATTTATACAGATGTCTATGAAGATAAAGTAATGACTATACTAAATACACTAATTAGATTTAATGTTTATAATTTAATCAAAACAAATAAATATTATCATCAAGCTTAGATTAAAATCCAACTCAATATTAACCATGCAATTATCAAGTCTGCTGTCCCGTAGCCCATTAATTATTGTGGGTGCTATAGCTGGAGTAATGCTTTCCCATCAAAGGGCGATCGCCACGAATAAAATCGTCATAGATTTATTTGGGCCAATACAAGCATCGGTCAAAGTTAAGGATCTACGACAATTTGCAGAAACGGGCAAAACTACCAAAACAATTTCTCAAGCTCTAGGTATATCAAAAGTTAACCCTAATACAGTTCGTGGATTAATGACATTAGAAGTAGGAGCTGATGTTACTAACCTAGCCAAAGTTCTGTATAGCAATCTAGGTCAAAATGTAACTAAAGGTGTTGCCGAAGTAGTTCAGACGAGACACAACTATGAAAGTGACAAAGCCCTACGTTCTGCCATTATCTTAGCAGCAGCAGATGACAACCGAATATCAGTGCTAGAAGTTCTGGAAAAATATCCTACCGAAGAAATGCACATTGATGTAGGTAAGATTAACGAAATTGTAGGAAAAGTTAAAGACACTATCGGTAATTTAGGAGAACTACTCAAATAAATCTACGATTCTGAAGACTTAGTTATCTTATTAGTATCTTCATCAGTATGATGTGGCTGGGCAGTTCCCGAATCAACTGTCACAGCTTCTATATACTGACTATCTATGAGAAATGCTCCTTTCTCAAAACGAACAGCCAAATAATTTCCTGCTTTGCAACTTAAAATAGTTCCTACTTCACCTAAACGCACTACATTAGGGGGACGTAATATGGGCATTGATTCAGCAGTTTTGATGTATGGTGGTTGAACTACTAATCTGACTTTCTGGCCAATAGAAAATTCATTTTCCATTTATTTACTCCCATAATATTTGCTTTTTTATTTCTTATTATAAATCTTGGTCGAAGCTTCTATCGGTCATTTAAGTTAGCCTTCTAAGGTCGCAAATGGCTCTTGCAGAGGAGCGATACTACTTACAGCGCTTTTCTAGTTGAGTAGACCACAAAACTGTTGTAGGAGTAATGAGTAAGGAGTCAGTATCATTGTGGTTTATTAATATGAAAACCGCTGTAGGGTTTGCGCTCAAAAGTCTTATGGGTGAGGGTAGGAGTCAGGAGACAGGAGACAGGAGACAGGAATGAGCGAGAAGGCAGTCGGAAGAATTATCCCTCAATTTCTCTGTCCAAA
>NZ_JBNHER010000076.1:0-5225 GCF_050015975.1 Dapis purpurea BLCC-M126
TGAGCTGATAAAATCTTAACTTTTGACTTCTGTGAAACAGTATTACTTCTTCCTTGTTCCTTCTTCCTTCTTACTTCTTACTTATAGTTTCAAACGATATATATGAAATAATTTCCTGAAATAACTGTAGTATCAAAGTTTTAAACCGATAAAATCTTAACTTTTGACTTCTGTAAAACAGTATTAATTTTTCCTTCTTCCTTCTTCCTTCTTACTTCTTACTTCTTCCTTCTTCCTTCTTCCTTGTTCCTTCTTCCTTCTTACTTCTTACTTCTTACTTCTTACTTCTTACTTCAAAATGACAAAATATAGACTCTCTCAACAACACCTAAATTTACTGACAACTTGTCCGCGCAAATTTCAACACCTCTACTTAGATAATCTCAGTATACCCACAACATCAGCAGAACAAGAAAGACTAAATTGGGGTAGTCAGTTTCACTTATTAATGCAACAAAGAGAACTAGGATTACCAATAGAACCTTTGATGTTAGAAAATCAAGAAATGCAGCATTGTTTTAATAATTTTTCCCAAGCTGCATCAGAAATATTAGAGCCAGAAACTCAAAATAATATAATTTTACGGCAAGCTGAACATAATCGCAGTCTTAATTTTAATCTTTATATTCTAACAGTTATTTATGATTTATTAATTGCTGAAAATCAACAAGCACAAATTTTTGACTGGAAAACCTATAGTCATCCTCAAAATAAAAAAAAATTAGCTCAAAATTGGCAAACACGTTTATATCTTTATACCCTAGTTGAAACTAGCAAATATTTGCCAGAAACAATTTCGATGACCTATTGGTTTATCCAACCCAAAAGTCAAAGTTTACCCTACAAACTAAAATTTTATTATAATCAACAAGCACACATAAAAACTGAGCAGGATCTACAGCAAATATTAGATAATTTAACTTACTGGTTAAAACATTACCAGGAAGAGGGGGAAGAATTTCCGCAAGTGCAGGTACTTGATAGTTGTAATACTTGTCAATTCGCTACTCGCTGTAAACGTTTTTCAGAAGTTTATGATAAACCACCATATATTGAATCTACAAATATTTCTGACGATTTAATATCCAGTCTAGATAGTATTCCAGAAATATCGATTTAGCTTAAAATTATTTAATTAAAAATATAAATACCAAAAAAATTTACCGAAATATTGTGGTTTAAAGCCTCCCCTTGGATAAGGGATAATAAATCAAAATTTTCCTGTTCGTCAATCCTCTTCTTTTCAAGGAGAGGTAATTCTAAATTCTTAATTCTCAATTCTCAATTCTCAATTCTTGAAGCTTATCTTATAAGTGACTTAATTCTACCTCCAATATATATATAGCAATCCTAGATTGGTTGTTAAAATTTTTATAACACTTAATTTTAACTTAAAATTTTTAAAATTATGACTCCTGACTCCTAAATCCTAAGCATTACCAAAATATTACAACTGAAATAGGATTAATATAGTATAGAAACCATACTTTATTCTTAACAATTCTAATTAAAAAATCCTCAATGTTATTCTATACCTCACTTGCCATTTCAAAATTAATGAAATTATATTACTTTTGACTTTATTATTTTGACAAAAGTCAATAAAATAATGAAAGAATTCCATGACGAATTATGCCAAAATTAGAAATAGCATATATTCATTCTTATTGGTTACAAGTAACTTAGAAATTGAAAGCAATTGGCTGATTAATCAGAATATTATGTCATCAAAAATACTTGTTGTAGATGATGAACCGGATTTTGAATCACTTATCATCCGTAATTTTAGAAGAAAAATCAAAACAAAAGAACTAGATTTTATTTTTGCCAGAGATGGTGTAGAAGCATTAGAAATCTTGTCAGAGGAACCCAGTATAGACATCGTATTAACTGACATTAATATGCCCTTAATGGATGGATTAACTTTACTAGATAATCTTCAAGTTCACTATCCTGATATCAAGGCAGTAATTATTTCCGCTTATGATGATATGGAAAAAATTAGGTCTGCGATGAATAGAGGTGCTTTTGATTTTTTGACTAAACCTATAGATTTTCAAGATTTAGACATTACGATTAAAAAAACATTAGCCAATGTTCAACAACTCAAAGAAAATAAGCGTTTAAAGCAAGAAAAAAATGAGGCAGAAGCAGCAAATAAAGCCAAAAGTGTATTTCTAGCAAATATGAGTCATGAATTACGAACACCATTAAACGCTATTATTGGCTACAGTGAAATTTTACTCGAAGATGCTCAGGATTTAGGCGATGAAGACTTTATTCACGATCTTGATAATATTCATACTTCTGGGAAACACTTATTAACAATAATTAATGATATTCTCGATCTTTCAAAAATTGAAGCAGGTAAGATGGATGTTCATTGGGAAAGCTTCAATATTATGGCATTAATTGAAAATGTTTTGGCAACTATTCAACCGTTGATAGATCAAAATGGTAATACATTAGAAATAATATGTGAAGATAACCAGGAACCCATCGTTGCAGATCCTAATAAAATGCGCCAAGTAATTTTAAATCTTTTGAGTAATGCAGCTAAGTTTACAGAAAATGGCAAAATTAGTTTAACAGTTAAAATGGTTAATAATCATGAGGGTTTTGTCGGTGAAAATTTAGACTTTAATTCCAAAGATAAGATGTTAGTTTTAAGTGTTGCTGATACTGGTATAGGTATATCAGAAGAGAAAATAGATAGTTTATTTCAACCATTTACTCAGGCTGATAATTCAACAACAAGGAAATATGGAGGTACTGGTTTAGGTTTAGCTATTAGTCGTCACTTTTGTAAAATGATGGGTGGGGATATTGCTGTTGTAAGTGAAGTTAATAAAGGCTCTATATTTACTGTAAAATTTCCTGTTCCTCAAATAGAATTTCTCAGTTAATAACTTAGTTTGATTAAGAAAATCTGGTAGTTTTTTGATGAGTGTAATTTATTATGGACAAGGAAATAAATAACAGGGAAAAGAAACCATTTTAAATCTTAATTTTTTCAAAAAATAGTATTTATAAATTTAATCTTTAATCATACATTAATATCTGAGCAGAAAAACTATTTTATACTTGATAATTTTTCCTCTTCTTCTTCTCCCTCCTGACTCCTGACTCCTGGCTCCTCCCCAATTATTTATAATTGTTCATCCGGACATGATATTACTTACTCCTCTTGAGCACTATAATTATCTCCTGTCTCCTGCCTCCTATTTTTGATACTACATTTTGTCGTGCGTAATGTAAATTTTATGGTTAGCCATAATTTTTTTATTCTATTCGTTACTACAAGCAATTGTTAAAGTAAAGATGTCTCAAGAAAAAAAATCTTGGCAAATTTCTGTGTCTGATAATCTGCCTTATTCATTTATTGAGTGTGTCAAAAATTATGCACCAAAATTATCAGGAAAATATCTAGCACAATTATTATGGCAAC
Organism: Dapis purpurea BLCC-M126; assembly: GCF_050015975.1. Classification (NCBI taxonomy): domain Bacteria; kingdom Bacillati; phylum Cyanobacteriota; class Cyanophyceae; order Oscillatoriales; family Microcoleaceae; genus Dapis; species Dapis purpurea. Next base: position 3,449 of record NZ_JBNHER010000076.1, read on the forward strand.
GAGGAATTAAAGAGACTGAAGATATAGTAGGCTTTTTAGATCCAAAAAAATATCAACCAAGTAGCTCCTTTGAATTTGGTGTAGAAATTAACAAAGCCATAAAAAGAATTATCTCTGCTAGAAATAATCAAGAAAAAGTTGCCATCTGGGGAGACTTTGATGCAGATGGAATTACCTCAACATCTGTACTCTGGGATGGATTAGGAGAATTTTTCGATAAAAATTATCAACTAACTTACTATATTCCTAACAGGTTTACAGAATCCCATGGTTTGAATTTTGCTGGAATTGAACGGTTAGCAAAAGCAAATTATAGTTTGATAATTACTTGTGATACAGGAAGTACAAATATTGCCGAAATAGAATATGCAAATAATTTAGGAATAGATATAATTGTCACCGATCATCATACTCTTCCCTTAGAACGTCCGCCATTATTTGCTATTATTAATCCCCGCTATTTTTCCCATACTCATCCTCTATATAATTTATCAGGAGTTGGAGTAGCTTATAAACTTATAGAAGCACTTTATTTAACTCATCCAGAAATACCTAAACTTCCCCTAACAGAATTGTTAGATTTAGTGGCTATTGGTTTAATTGCCGATCTAGTTCAGCTAACAGATGAATGTCGTTATTTAACACAAATAGGTATTGAAAAATTAAGTACACAATTACACAAAACTACCAGGCCAGGAGTTGCTAAACTTTTAGAACTGTGCAAAAAAACAGGCGATCGCCCCACAGATATTTCTTTTGGTATTGGCCCTAGGATTAATGCTGTGAGTAGAATTATGGGAGATAGTGGCTTTTGTGTGGAACTATTGACAAGTCGAGATCCTCAACATTGTCAACAACTGGCTATTGAAACAGAGCTGGCCAACTCTAGGCGCAAATCTCTACAAAGAGAAGTAGCTGAAGATGTTTCTCAAAAATTGACGAAACTAGACCTTTCTACCACCCATGTCATAGTTCTGACAGACCCTCAATGGCCTGTTGGTGTCCTAGGATTAGTCGCAGGCCAAATAGCTCAAGAATACGATCGCCCCACTATTTTATTAAGTGAGGAAACTGAAACTACTAGAACCTCTGGAGAAAAATTATTAGCTCGTGGTTCTGCCCGTTCTGTTGGTACAATAGACCTTTATGAGTTGGTGAAAAATCAGGCACATTTATTATATAGATTTGGCGGTCATCCTTTTGCTGCTGGTCTTAGTTTACCAGTAGAAAATATCCCTATATTTACAGATGCTATTAATCAACTCTTGGGACAAACATTAGGAGTAACTCTTAACCAAACCCCAGTAATAGAAGTAGATATAATTGTCACTGTATCTGAGTTAGGTAGAGATTTATTTCAAGAACTGAAGCTTTTAGAACCCTGTGGCATGGGAAACCCGGTCCCCAAACTTTTGATTCAAAATTGTTGGTTTACCGATACTTGGCATAGGAACCAAACAGATCTAAGGGGAAATAAGGTCAAATATATTAAAACAAATTTTGAAATTTGCGATGAGTCTATAGATAAAGGGTTTCCTGGTATTTGGTGGGGTCATTATAAAGAAGAAATTCCTGAAGGAATATGTGATGCTGTTGTAGAACTAGACTTCAATACTTACGAGAAACGTTATGAAGTTCGACTTATTTCTGTACAATCCAATTTCCAAGATACTCAAGTCATAGCATTGAACCCTGTAGATTGGATATTGGACTGGCGTGGAGGAATTCAAAAGTCAAAAGTCAAAAGTCAAAAATGTTGTTCTACTGATAATTCTCA
>NZ_JBNHER010000076.1:5325-18865 GCF_050015975.1 Dapis purpurea BLCC-M126
GTTATCCTTTCCCGGAAATGGCAATTTAAAATTTGATACTCAAAACTATAGCGCTGTGGATAATTCTCAGTTATCCTTTCCCGGAAATGGCAATTTAAAATTTGATACTCAAAACTATAGCGCTATAGATAATTCTCAGGTATTGCCTCCCGAAAATGAAAAAGACTTAATTATTCTTACACAATGTCCCACAAATTGGAGTGATTTACGCATCTGGTTCCGGCGGGCAATAAGTCAACAAAAGAAACTAGCGATCGCCTACTTCCAGCCTCCCATTGTTGCTCCCATCGAAATCTGGTACAAACTCCTGGGAATTGCCAAATATCTCAGCCGTACAGGCCAACCTGTAACTCGTTATCAACTGCTAAAAAAGTTAAGTATTGGTGATGCTACTCTTAAATTAGGAATCAAAGCTTTACAATATATTGGCTTTAATGTCAAGTATAAAGACAGAAGTTTTTACATAATCCAGAATCAAACCCAAAATCAAAGATCCTCCGAAGGAGGATCTGCCTCTTGCAGAGGAGCTTTCCTTGGTAATACTAGGCAAACGCTTTTCCTGTCGCGTTTCATGTCGCGCAGCGAAAGCGAAACGTTAACTGAAACTTTATCTCAAACAGTCCGAAAATTCCTAGCAGCAATATCAGAAGAACAATTTAGGCAAAAATACTTTTGTGAAGTGCCTCTAAAAACGATAGAAGCGATCGCAGCCCAAACAATTTTAGAAGATACTAATACTTCTATTCCCTTCTAGTTGCTCTACAATAATTTAAGTTGTGACACAGAACAGCCTCCTATTATGCTCATCTGTCCCCAATGTGAGTTTGAAAATCCTAACAATAATAAATATTGTCAAAAATGTGGTGTATCCTTAACCCACAAGAATTGTCATCAATGTGGGTCACAAGTCCCCTTGACAACTCTACAATGTCACAACTGTGGAGCCTATACAGGTCAAATATGGAAGGCCATTATTTACAATAAAACAGAAGTTACTACTCCCAATTTACCAGAGATTAATCTCAATAAACTGAGTCAAGTGAGTCAAGAAGAATTCATTACAGGAGCAAGCCCCCTGGCCAAGGATTCGGCAGAGTCAGCAGCAGATATAATTTCTGAAGAATCTGAAGAGATTTTAGAATCCTCTGAGAATTCGGAGGAGAAAATTGAAATAGAAGATCCTTTAGAATCCAGTGAGACTTTGGCTAAATTAGCTTCAGATGTAGAAGCTGAAAACACTCAATCAGAAATGATAGGGGACTCAGGTAATTTAAAATCAACAACTGCAGATATACTTAGTCCAATGTCTGAAGCAGTAAACACAGAAAACCCATCATTCTTAAATGATACAGAAATTCTATCCACTGCACCAGAAGAAAAATACTTAGACCCTCAACAACGCTACCAAGTATTGGAAACTATACCAGCAAATAACCAAGGTCAAACAGTAGTTGTCCAAGTATTAGACCGTTACCCACTAGAAGAAACCCCAATTAAAGCTTGGTTGCGAAATAACTCAGGTCAGTTTAAACCAATAACCCCAGAAGCTATGGAAGCTTTAATTATCCCAATCATTGCCCAACCTTATATAGCTTTACATACCCAAATACCTCAACATTTGCCAGTTATTCACGATGCTTGGCGATTGGAGTCCATTCAAAGAGCGCCAACGCCAAACGAAGAAATACTACTTTTGGCAGACTATACCAGTTGGCCAGGATTACTTGACCTCTGGGGAAGTGAACACCTCTCCCAACTACAAATTTTATCGTGGTTAAAAGAAATGACGGAACTTTGGGTAGCCTTAGCACCCTGGAATTGTTGTCAAAGTATACTGGAACATGAAAATCTCCGGGTAAATCAAGCCGAGAATAACTCCATTAAGTTACAACGCTTATATTCAAAACCTGGTGAAGAAGAAAATATTAATGAGTTAATGCTATTCTGGCAATGGTTGTTTGAACAATCTCAACGTACACAGTTTGGTTGGATAACAGCTTTATTTCAGGATTGGCGGGATGGCGAAATACAAACTATTGAACAATTGCGATCGCATTTAATGAATACTCAAGATAACTTAGAACCTCAACCACCCCCTACATCTGCACCTACAGTTTTGCAAACAGATGATTCTGTCTCAGAAATAGTAGATAATATTGAGACTCAAGATACAGAACTTTTACCAATACAGTTGATAAGTTTGGAAAGTTCCGGTAAAAGTGATATAGGTACCCAACGTGACCATAATGAAGATGCTTTTGGGATTCAAACTCAGATAGAAAGTCAAGAAACAACCACAGAAAGAATTATTCAAGCGAAAGGAATTTATGTACTTTGTGATGGTATGGGAGGACACGCTAGTGGAGAAATAGCGAGTCAGTTAGGAGTAGACACGATTAAACAATATTTTAAAACTGAAGGTAGTTGGTCAGTAGGCTTGCCTTCAGAGGAAACAATTCGTGAAGCAATTTTACAGGCAAATGAGGTAATTTACGATATTAACCAACAAGAAGTCCGTTCTGGTAGTAGTCGGATGGGTACTACTTTAGTCATGGCAATGATTTACGATACAAAAGTAGCTGTCGCCCATGTAGGGGATAGTCGTTTGTATCGTTTTTCTCGTAAGGGAGGTTTAGAGCAGATTACTCTGGATCATGAAGTAGGACAAAGAGAAATTAATCGTGGAGTCGAACCAGAGATAGCTTATGGTCGCCCGGATGCTTATCAATTGACTCAAGCTTTGGGACCACGAAATGAAAATTTTGTTAGACCTGATATACAGTTTTTGAATCTAGATGAGGATAGTCTATTAATTTTAGCGTCTGATGGTTTAACAGATAATCAACTTCTGGAAAAAAATTGGCAAACTCATCTAGAACCACTTTTAGACAAACAAGTTAATTTGGAGTTGGGTGTAACTAAGTTAATTGATTTGTCAAATCAATATAATGGTCACGATAATATTACAGCAATTGTGATTCGTGCTTTAGTAAAGCCACAGCAAGATTAGAGAAATTGTGCTGATTTGAAAATATTAAGCAGATCAGAACTATTTGGTAACTCCGATTTTCTCTATTTCCTGTTGCCTAAAAGCTATAACTGAAGTCTGAAGTCTGAAGTTAAATATTGCTATGACTAAATTTGAGAGGAGCGATAATGTACTAATAGTAATGGCTGCTGCTATATAATTACATATTTACCAAATAATTAATGTTTGAAGTCTATCCTTGCAAGGACAAAAAGCGGTCGTTTGCAGCAGTCCGTAGGATGAGATGGCGAGGTTTCCCGCTCTTACAGAGCTGTTCTACTTTTCATGTCGGCGACCGCCGAAAGGCAATCTTCAATCGACCAAGACAGCGGTCGTTTAGCTGGCGCACAACTTTCCTATCGGAATGCTAGCGCAAACGCACTTCGGCTGTTGCCGACATGAAAAACGCTGCGCAACATCAAAAGCGTTTGCGTAGCGCTAAACGCCATATCCAATCGACCAAGAAAAGAAAATAATTCCTTTTAATTAACCCTCTTATTTTTAAGGAGAGGTAATTATTAACCATTAATTGTTAATTATTAATTATTAAAACTATAGATTGTGATTAGGTTAACCCTCCTAGACCCTCAAAAAAATACTCCTTTAAAAAATTGGGACTTTCAGAGCGAATCAATAATTAAGGTTGGTCGCTCTCCTGATAATAATATTGTTTTATCTGATAGTTTAGTTTCCCGATACCATCTAGAGCTACATAAAATATCAAAGTCCCAATCTGTAAATATTTGGCGCTTAGTTAGTCAAGGTACAAATGGGACTTTTGTTAATGGAGTTTTGATGTCTCAGGGAATTGTTTCTGATGGTTCCCTGATACAGTTAGCAAGAGGTGGCCCGATTTTCAAGTTTCAAGTTCAACCTCCATCCGCTGCAAAAATTCCCCGGCAATGTTGTCCTCGCGCTAGTGATAACCCACCAGGAAATCTATTCTGCATCTATTGTGGTCAACCAATTCAGGTTGAACGGAGCATTCGTCAGTATCAAGTTTTACGAATATTAGGTCAAGGAGGTATGGGTACTACCTATTTGGCTTGGGATCGGGAGCGACATAATTTGCAAGGTATGGATGCTTCCCCCGCTGCTGCTCTAGTGGTACTAAAAGAAATGAATGCTGATATGGCTCAAATTCGTAAGGCTCAAGAATTATTTGAGCGAGAAGCTAGAGCGCTGAAATCATTAGACAATTCAGGAATTCCTAAGTTTTTTGATTTTTTTGTCGAAGAAGACAAGAAATATTTGGCAATGGAAATGATTCATGGTCAGGATTTGGAGAAACGCATTGCTATTCAAGGACCAATTTTGCCACAACAAGCAATAGAGTGGATGATTCAGACTTGTCAAGTCCTGGAATACATTCACTCACAAGAACCCCCACTGATTCACAGGGATATTAAACCTGCTAATCTTCTAGTACGCCGTCGCGACAATCAGATAGTGGTTTTGGATTTTGGGGCAGTTAAAGAAATTGGAACCCCTTTAGGTACGCGAATTGGCGCAGAAGGTTATAGCGCCCCCGAACAAGATCGCGGGCAACCTTTAACTCAATCTGATTTGTATGCGGTGGGTGCAACTCTGATTTTTTTACTGACAGGGCAAAGCCCTATGCACTTTTATGATAATCGTGGTAATGGTTATCGGTTTTATATAGAAAGCGTTCCTACTATTACACCACAATTACGGGAGGTTATTGAAAAAGTTACACAACCATTGCCTAGTGATCGCTATCAAACTGCCCCAGAGTTAGCACAAGCCTTGAAGAGTTGTTTTTAGAAGGCAAACATAATCAGTCTCAATGAGCTAATACTAAGTCTGGTTTTAGATGTGTTATTTCTGAAAGGAGATAGCAGGAAAAAATGATGAATTTCTTTTGTAAATCCGACTTGGTATCAGTGATATAAAGGCATATTTTGATCTTGAGAAGGACTGTTTGTAATAGTGTAATACTATTTCATTATCCATCTTGTGCAAGATTTAACCTATTCAAATCAGTTAAAACAATCATATTATAACTTCATCATTCAAAGTAAAGGCAGTTAGCTGCAAAGGAAGAAATATTAATGGTTTGTACACTGTTTCCATATCTTGGAATTACAGCTTTATACTTGGGGCAATTAAACAATTTTGAGCAACCAAGTTTTTTTAACATGAATGCGGTTGCCACAAGATTTATAACAAGAATCTTCCTGATAACGAACAACTACCAAACTTTTGTTTTCATCCGCCTAGTTTAAGTTTGATAGGGAAGTTAGTCAACTAATCTTCTTCCCAAGCCTCTACAGCTAATAGTTCACTGATTGGATCTTGCATCGAAAAACCAAACTCTTGCAGTTCTTTTTTCCAATAGTGCCATTTATCCCCAAAAAGTAGGGCTATCTTCCAGATACTATCTGTTGGCTTAATTACATTAGATTTCAGAAGGGAATTCACCTGACGCTGGAGTTTATCCATCGGGTGTATAACCTGTTGGCTCATAATACCTCTTAATTTGTTGAAATTCTGCTAAACACTACCTGCCCATTCTCACTTTTACCGATTCGTGGATTTTTCGTGGCCTTGGGAAAGGTGCTTTATATGTTTATAATGTAGAATACTTACTTTTGGCAAGCCACTATAAGTAAAACTAAATTATTTAAAACCAATGGTGAGATTTGTTTATAGTTCCTTAGTTTTTATGTGTATTCCTACTTGAAAAAAATCAATTAATGTGATATACAAAAATGTTATTCCTAAACAGGTAAACAATCTTTTTTTTGATTATACTCAAAACAATAACACAAATTTAGACATAGATCAAGATGTAGTTAGTCTGAAAGCATAAATTTAGTTAATCGTGGAGATGATAAATCGTGAATATGATAACCAGCAATGGGTAATTTTAATATATTGAGTTATCCTAATTAACTGCTCTAGGATAGGACTTATACAAAGAAACCTAGTTTCTACAAGAAATCTGGCTTGAATAATCGATATCTACACACATAACCAGGTTTGGGTGGTTCGTGTGGATCAATCCTGTATTTATCTAAAGTCTAGGGAAAGGTAAGGGCGATTACTGGACTGTGGGAAGATTATGATTAACAATATAGTTCTATTCTTAACCCGTCCAGCTCAACCAGAAACAATACAAGTTACTAAAAGTCAGTTAGTAGTCTAACCTTTCTGAGAACAAAAGTTAATACAGTCTCCTCTGAAGAAATAATATCAGCTCGACCTTCCATTCCTGGTTGGATCTGATATTGACGATCGCTTTTGACTAAGTAAGGTTGTTCAGGTGTTATAGTCACCTCATAATAAGCTTCTTGAAGCACTTCTGGAGTGATAGCATCTGGAGAAATTGAACTGACTGTTCCTTTGAGAATACCATAATCAGGGAAAGGATAAGCTGAAACCCGAATTTGCACAGTTTGACCTACTTTCACCCTGGCGATATCTGCTGCTGTTACTCTACCTTTAAATACTAAAGGTGCATTACTAGGAACAATCTGAGCGATAGCTGCTCCTGATTCTACAGTTTGCCCAGGATTACGCAAAGATAACTTAAGTATAGTACCATTTGCAGGAGCGCTAATTACACTATTATCAAGCTTAATATTAACCTGTTCTAGCTCTCTATTGCCAGTAGTCAAATCTTTAATTAGTTCTGTTCGCTTCACAATCAGATCGCGTCTATCTTTAGCAAACTGTTGAGCAACTGTAGGCAAAGATTGGGATAATTCTAAAATAGCTGACTCAATGGATGATTCATCTATCTTATTATTTGCTACTGTAGTTGATTGGGATTGCTGAAAGGTTTGAGGTCTAGCAGTAGCTATAATTTGAACTTCTAGAGCAGAAAGTTGTTGATTGATCTGTTCTAATTCTATATTGCACTGTTTGATTTTTTCTTGTAGTTGATTTTTTTGACGATTCAGAGCAGATTCATCTATGCGTGCAATCGCATCTCCCATTTGAACCGCTTGATTTTCATTTACTTCTATACTGTCAATTTTACCTTCTGTAAGTGCTTGAACAATTCTTACATCTCCTGTTGGTCTAGCAATAGCTTCAGTTCTCACAGTGGGATTATACTTGACTACACTCATTAGGGTAATAGCTGCACCAAATGTTCCCACTAGGAACATTCCGCCTATCTTATTCCAACGACTCATAGGAGGAAGAAATTCATCACTTTCTAAGGGTTGTACTTCTATAGAATCAGAATTATTAAACATAATTAATTTTCACTTACTAAAATAATTTTTTTGAGACTAAATTGAGAGATTAGTATCAAGTTCAGTTAATTACCTACTAAGGTCCTAGAACTTTGGTCTCTCAACCGCTATAAATGAATGACAATGACAAATTTTCATCGAACATAATATAAATACTCTAACTAATTATCTTATTTATATTCTTCCCTGTTCAATCAAATATTTTCGGGGAGTTTCCCATATTACTGTGAAATTTTCATCTTGCTATGAATTATACCAATTACAATGTATTAATTCTATGCTTTAATGAGACTTCAACAGTCAAGTAGTTACCAAGATTTAAAGTATTTTTTTGACAATTATTAATTAGTTAGTAATTATTATCACTACTTTTCCTCTACCCCCACCTCCCACACTCCCCCACTTCTCCATCTAATCATATATAGCAAGATTTTTGATAAATGGTATGATCTTACTTCTCTATTTTTTTTACTTTCCAGCAGAGGAAATTCTCTAGCTTAAGAGTTACTTTGTAAGTGATCCGGATAAAGTTAAAACTGGCAGAAATTAGGATTAAAGTTAATACTCAACATAAAGTTATCATATAAGTTGGCAAAAATCCGGATACTGCAGATTATTTGGGAAGTATAAACTAAAATTCCTTCAGAAGTTAAAGAAATCAGCAAAGATTACTGCTATTTTCTGAAAATTATTAACCATGAGGAAGTTAATCATGCAAGAATCTCAACAAAGGCAACTTTTTATAGAACTGAATTCAGAAGAATCTACCACAATAAATGGTGGTTACAATGAAAATAATCAATATCGTCGTAGTTTTTTAGGTTTTCAACTTTGTCCTCGCAGTTATTATGGTTATAACCGTTATTCTTCTGACTATCAACGTTATAATTCTAATTATTATAAGGGTAATATAAGAGGCTATTACTAAGGTGATTTTAGTTATCAGTTAACACTGAATAGTACCTCCTACTAAAGTAGGGGGCTTAAAATGCTGGATATTATTTTTTAACTATCTTTAAATATAAGGCTTAATATTTGATATTTTTGTCAATTTTTTTCATCTTTAAAATAAGATATAAATTCTCAGCATTTAGCTGTTTAATATATTTATAACTAGATTGGTAAATGTAAGAACTTCATTACGAAGAGCTGACTGCTAATAGCTCAATACTTACATATTTTTAGAGTTGTTATGTATTTTAGAATTTTTAACAAATTATTTAGGTCAGTATCTATCCGGATGTTGCTAACTACCAAGGAAGAATGAATTGTAATTCTTAGTAGTAAAACAGGAATTATTAAACGTTACTAATGTAATTAACTTTGAGGAAAATATCGATGCAAGAACAAGAAAATAACCAACTCTTTACTGACCTTTCTTCTGAAGAATCTGCTACTATCAATGGCGGTCATGGATATTATGGTCGTTATGGTCGTCGCCGTTATTACGGTTATGGCTATCGTCGTTATTATCGTCGGCCTGTACGTTACTACTCCCGTCGTCGCTACTATGGTGGCTGCTACTAATTAAAACTTTTTAATAGTAGTTTTCTCCTGATTAGTTTAAAAAAAAGTAAATTTTTTAGTGCTTTTTATCAGCTCATAAATAGCAGATAATCAGGAAAAAAAATCTCCGGATGCTGGAAGTCACTAACGAATAATAGATCGGAAATCACAAGATAGTTAAATAAAATTATAGAGATTTTAACTATCTTGTAAACCGAAATAAAGCAGAGGATAATCTTATGCAAAAAACTCAAAACAGCAAACTATTTTCTGACCTTTCTTCTGAAGAATCTGCCACTATTAATGGTGGTCATTACTACGATGATTGTTACGGTTATGGTCGCCCCGTACGTTACTATCGTCGTCCTGTTAGCTATCACTATCGTAGCTACAGCTACAATTATAGTCGCCCTGTCAGTTATAGCTACAGAGGCTATTACGATTGTTACTAAAAGTTAGCAATCTAACTCTGATTTAAGCTAATTTAAGTTCAACTAATTAAACTAAATTTAGCTCCTCAAAAATTATAGGTGCTTTTTAATCAAACTTGAATTAACTATCAGATTTGCTTAGTAAATACTCCGAAATAGCAGTCAGTTATCAGGCTAGATATAGTTTGTTTCAAGATCTTTTAAAGCTATTAAAAAACTGACTGCTAATTTAGCGAAGCTTTTTAAATGTCAGTTAAATAGAAAAAAAAAATATCCTGAACCTTTAACTTACCCAAAGAATAATCTATTACAAATAACGAGATAGTTGCATAAATAAATATAAATCTAAACTAGCTTGTTGATTAAATTAAATCTGAGGAAAAAATGATGCAAGAAACTCAAAATAACGAACTATTTTCCGATATTTCTACTGAAGATTCTGCTACTATTAATGGTGGTTGTGGTTGTGGTGGCTACGGTTACAGTCGCTCTGTAAGTTATTATAGCCCCCGTGCCTATTACTATGGTGGTCATGGATATGCTCGCCCTGTACGTTATGGCTATCGTCGTGGTGGTTATGGTTACGGTTATCGTGGCTACCGTCGTGGTGGCTGCTACTAAAAGTTATATTATGGTGGAATTATAACTTTAATTGACATTGCATTAAATTAAGTACCTATAGCTTTATGGGTGCTTTTTTCTGATTTTTTTTCATGGTCAATATAAATAGTAATTTTCATATTTGCGAGGTGCCAAAATTTGAGGTAATAGAGAATAAATATAAAAACTGATATCAAATTTTTATGAACTTGCATATATATTGCTACGCCCAAGTTAAAAGTAATCTTTAAATGTACCTAAAAAAGGGTTAAAAGAACAATTTAATCAAAAATAATATAGTTATTTTTAAATTTTAAATTATAGTTGAATCTAAATAAAAAAATCTCCGGATGCTGCAACTCACCAAAGGAATAATCTATTACAAATCACGAGATAGTTAAATAAATAGCAATAAATTTATACTAGCTTGTTGATTGAATTAATTCTAAGGAAAAAATGATGCAAGAAACTCAAAATAACGAACTCTTTTCTGATATTTCCACTGAAGATTCTGCCACTATTAATGGTGGTTGTGGTTGTGGTGGCTATGGATACGGTCGCTCTGTAAGTTATGGTTACGGTGGATATCGTGGTGGCTATGGCTACGGTTATGGTGGCTACCGTGGTGGCTATGGATACGGTCGCTCTGTAAGTTATGGCTATCGTCGTGGTGGCTATGGCTACGGTTATGGTGGCTGCTACTAAAAGCTATATCATGAGCTATATGATGGTGGGATTATAACTCTGATTGGCATTTCATCAAATTAAGCACCTATAGCTTTATTAGCTTTATAGGTGCTTTTTTCTGATTTGATTGTTTGTTAAGAGAAATAGTTATTTGGCATAGCATAACAGGACTTACGCACCTAAACAAGAAACCGGGTTTATTGCCCTGATTTTTTCAAATCACGGAATTTTGTCTATAAACCCGGTTTCTGGGTAAGTCCTAATAATTCATCAGCCTAGTGCCGCTACGCGGAAGTCAGAAGTCAGAAGTTAGAAGTATTGATTAGTAAGACTTTTAGGATTTTATAACTTGTCAGTTATTTCCGCCATTCTGCACTAGTTATTTTTAAATTAAAAATTAAATCATTATGTTAGACATTGTACCAGTACCAATATTACCAAAAGCATCTACTGAGCGTGAAACAAATAACTTTAATAAATATCCAATAATTCTTCAACAAAGTGAGGAAGATTGTGGAGCAGCTTGTTTAGCTTCTATTGCCAAATATCATGGTCGTACTTTAACAATTAATCGGATTAGAGAAACTATAGGTACTAATCAACAAGGAACTACATTATTAGGTTTAAAACAAGGTGCAGATACTATCGGTTTTAATGCTAGGTCTGTGAAAGCTAATCCAGGAATTTTAAACCAAATTGACCGCGCTCCTTTACCAGTAATTATTCATTGGCAAGGCTATCATTGGGTAGTTTTATATGGTAAACAAGGAGATAAATATATCATTGCAGACCCTGCTATTGGAATTCGTTTTTTGTCTGAAAAAGAATTAGCTGAAGCCTGGGAAGATTGGGTCTGTTTATTGGTAGAGCCTGATGCAAAACGCTTTTTTTCTGAGGCTGATGAAAAGGTAAGTAGTATTAGCAGATTGGTGAGACGAGTTTGGTATTATCGTCAAATTATTGTTCAGGTATTTTTGCTAAATATTGTCTTAGGTTTACTTTCTATTGCTTCTCCTTTTTTGGTACAAATCCTGACTGATGATGTGCTTGTTCGAGGTGATTTTCAGTTACTTACCAGTGTGGTAATTGCTGTAATTGTGATGAATATTTTTAGCAGTTGTCTGGAGTTAGTTCAGTCTAATATGATTGCTCATTTTGCCCAACGTTTGGAGTTAGGGCTAGTGATGGAGTTTGGCAGACAAATTTTACGTTTACCATTGAATTATTATGAGACGCGACGTAGTGGTGAAATTGTTAGCAGGCTAACAGATATTAAAGAGATTAATCAGTTAGTTTCCCAAGTAATTGTGAGTTTGCCCAGTCAATTTTTTATTGCTTTGGTATCTTTGATTGTAATGTGCCTCTATAGTTTTTCCTTGACTATAGTTGCTGTTTTTATGGCAGTGGTTATGACTTTATCAACTATTGCTTTGTTGCCTATATTACAGCAAAAAACTAGAAATTTATTTGCTTTAGAGGCAGAAACTCAGGGTGTTTTGGTGGAGACTTTTAAGGGAGCAATGACTCTCAAAACTACCTCTAGCGCTCCTCAGTTCTGGGAAGAATATCAAGGTAGGTTTGGCAAGTTGGCTAATTTGAGTTTTAGAACTACTCAGATTGGGATTGTCAATGATGTATTTTCAGGTTTAGTTAGTAATATTGGTAATATTTTTCTGTTGTGGTTTGGCAGCAATTTAGTTATCGCTGAACAATTAAGTATTGGTCAGTTATTGGCTTTTATTGCTATGAATCAATATGTGTCAACTTTGGTTAGTACGTTGGTAGGATTGATGGATGAATTGGCAAAAGTTCAGACTGCCACTCGACGACTTTCAGAAGTAATAGATTATCCTCCAGAAACTGATGAAAAGCATCAAAAGCCGGAGGCGAAAATCAAGGATAATGCTGATATTATTTGTTCTAATATTAGTTTTCACTACGCTGGTAGAATAGATTTATTAGAAAATTTTTCTGTGAAGTTTCCTGGTGGTAAGTCTATTGCTTTAATTGGAGAATCTGGCTGTGGTAAAAGTACGGTAGCTAAATTAATTGCTGGTTTATATCCTGTGCAATCTGGTAATGTTCAAATTGGCATTTATAATTTGCAAGATTTAGACATAAATTCTTTGAGAAAACAAGTTGTATTGGTGCCTCAAGATGCTCATTTTTGGAGTCGTTCCATTATTGAAAATTTTCATTTGGCTGCACCTGGGGTAACTTTTGAACAAATTGTTAAAGCTTGTCAGATTTCTGGGGCGGATGAATTTATTAGTCGTTTACCTGATAAGTATCAAACGGTTTTAGGAGAATTTGGAGCGAATATTTCTGGTGGACAAAGGCAGCGTTTGGCAATAGCTAGAGGTATTGTTAGTGACCCGCCTGTATTAATTTTGGATGAGTCAACTTCTGGTTTAGATCCGATGGCTGAGTCTGAAGTATTGGAGAGTTTATTGTCTCATCGTCGTGGTACAACTACTATTTTTATTAGTCACAGACCAAGGGTAATTAGTAGAGCGGATTGGATTATTTTATTAAATCGTGGTCAGTTAGAATTGCAAGGTTCTCCGGCATCTTTAAGGGCAAAAAATGGGAATCATTTAGATTTTTTAAATCCTTAAATTATCGGGTTGGAAGAAGTTTGGCTACTTTACTTATCTGTTTAGTTTCGGTTAATATCATGTCCGGATAATTAGTGATAAAAAAACTTTCTGATTTTTATACTTTCTTTCTCCTCTCTTCCCTCCTGACTCCTGTCTCCTGACTCCTGACTCCTCCCCCATTTATTTATAACTATTCAACCGGACATGATATAAGTATCTCGAATTTTCCTGACTATTGCGCATAGAGCAATAGTAGTTTTATTCATTCCGTGAAGCACCCAGGAGAGATGGTTGGAGAATTTTCCTGACTATTGCGTATGGAGCAATAGTAGTTTTATTCATTCCGTGAAGCACCCAGGAGAGATGGTTGGAGATTTTCGTGACTATTGCGTATGGAGCAATAGTAGTTTATTCATTCCGTGAAGCACCCAGGAGAGATGGTTGGAGATTTTCGTGACTATT
>NZ_JBNHER010000077.1:0-20595 GCF_050015975.1 Dapis purpurea BLCC-M126
AGGGGAGGCTTTAAACCAGAATTATTTAATTATTAATAATTAATAATTGGGTAAGATTATCTGTAATTCAACAGTTAGGTAAGGTACAATTTTTACCATCACTATTCCTAGATAAAATTAAAGCCTAAACTGTAGCAATAACCATCAAGCAACCATTACCCCTGCACTAATGATTCAAACAGAGAACTGTAAATATTCTTATACTAGTTGGACTTTAGGAAACAAATGAAGTAAACTAGGCTGAATATAATAAAAATTAGACTCAACGACGAACAAACCGAGCCAATGAGTAAGACAAAAATAATTAAAATAGCCAATTATCAAGCAACAGAACTGATTCACGAAAGCGACCGAACTCTTGTGTATCGCGGTCAGAATGTGGAGAATGGACAATCGGTTATTATCAAATTGATGCGCAATGAATATCCTTCCTTTAGAGAATTGGTGCAGTTTAGAAATCAATATGCAATTAGTAAAAACCTGGAGATAGAAGGGATCATCAAAACCTATGCTCTAGAGCGCTACGAAAACGGCTACGCAATAATTATGGAAGATATGGCAGGGGTATCTTTAGCCGAGTATGAGGAAAAATTCTCCTTCTGTATTCCCCAATTTCTAGATATTGCCATCCAACTATCAGAAATTCTACACCAACTCCACAATAACTCGATTATTCATAAAGATATTAAACCCGCAAATATCCTGATTCATCCAGAAACCAAACAAGTAAAATTAATCGATTTTAGTATTTCTACTCTGTTAGCGAAAGAAACCCAAACCATTCAAACTCCTAATGTCCTAGAGGGAACATTAGCCTATCTATCTCCAGAGCAAACAGGAAGGATGAATCGGGCAGTGGACTATCGCAGTGATTTTTATTCACTGGGAGTGACATTTTATGAATTACTGAAGGGAGATTTACCCTTTAGGAGTAAAGATGCCTTAGAAGTTATTCATGCTCATATAGCTTTGTCTCCAGAACCCATAAGTAACTCAATGCTCTTAGGGGGTTGTTTATGTCCGCCAACCTTGTCGGATATTGTCCTCAAACTGATGGCAAAAAATGCCGAAGAACGCTATCAAAGTGGTTTGGGACTAAAATATGACCTGGAAAAATGTCGCAGTCAATATCAAGAAAAAGGCAAAATAGAGTTTTTTGAATTAGGAGAAAGAGATATTTGCGAGCGCTTTATGATTCCGGAAAAACTCTATGGACGAGAAAAAGAAGTCCAAGCACTACTCAATTCCTTCGAGAGAGTGGCTGAAGGAAAAAGTGAAATGATGCTGGTGACAGGATTTTCTGGAATTGGAAAAACGGCGGTGGTGAATGAAGTTCACAAACCCATAGTCAAACAACGGGGCTATTTTGTCAAAGGGAAATTTGACCAATTCAATCGTAATATTCCTTTCTCTGCCTTTGTTATAGCCTTCCGTAGCTTAATGGGGCAAATTATCAGCGAATCTGATGCCGAATTACAAGAGTGGAAAACGAAAATCCTGAAAGCAGTGGGACATAACGGACAAGTTCTCATTGATGTTATCCCTGAACTTGAAACAGTTATTGACAAACAACCTCCCGTCTCCGAACTATCAGGAAGTGCTGCCCAAAATCGCTTTAACTTGCTATTTGAGAAATTTATTACCGTCTTTACTACCCAAGAACATCCTTTAGTTATCTTTATTGATGACTTGCAATGGGCAGATTCGGCATCATTGAATCTGATGAAAGTGTTGATGGGGAATAGCACAACAGGATATCTACTGCTTATTGGAGCATATCGGGATAACGAAGTTTTCCCCGCTCATCCTCTGATGTTGACTCTAGCAGAATTGGAGGCGCAGGAAGCAGCAATTTCTACCATTACCCTGGCTCCGTTATCTGTACATCACATCAATCAGCTTGTAGCAGAAACCCTAATTTGTCAAGTAGAACAATCTCAACCACTGACAGAATTGGTTTATCAAAAAACGCAAGGAAATCCCTTCTTTACTACGCAATTCTTGAAAGGGTTGTATCAAGATAAATTGATTGTATTTAATCCTCATTTGGGATATTGGGAATGTGATTTGGTGCAGGTACGAGATGCAGCTCTCACGGATGATGTGGTGGAATTTATGGCCCGAAGGTTGCAGAAGTTGCCAGAAGGGACACAAGAGGTGTTGAAGTTAGCGGCTTGTATTGGCAACCAGTTTGATTTGGAGACTTTAGCAGTTGTTTGTGAAACCTCACCAGAGGAAGTGGCGAGCCAACTTTGGAGTGCGCTGCAATTCGGGATGGTTTTACCGATTAGCCAAGCTTACAAGTTTTTTCAGGGTGAGATTAATTCTAGCCCAACTGAGGCGATAAAAGTAAATTATCGTTTCCTGCATGATCGTGTTCAACAAGCTGCTTATGCTTTAATTCCAGAAGAAAAAAAGCAAATCGCGCACGTTCAAATTGGTCGGCTGTTGCTTGCTAACATATCGCCAGATAAACTTTTTGAGCGCATTTTTGCAATTGTCAATCACTTAAATAAAGGGACTGACAATCCTCAAACCCAGAAAGAACGCTCGGAACTCCTTCGTCTCAACCGCATTGCCGGAATCAGAGCCAAAGAAACCACAGCATATGAATCGGCGATTGACTATTTTGAAATAGCCAGGAAACTTTTACCAACCGATAGTTGGCAGCAGTGCTATGAAGTCACTTTGGAGGTTTACCTTAACTTAGCAGAGGTTAACTATCTATCAGGAAAATTTGCCACATCTCTTGCCCTTGTTGAATTGATCGTGCAATCCACAAAACAGGCCATTGATCGGGCTGAAGCATTTAATCTTGCTGTTTTGCAATTTACCTTACAGGGAGAATTCCTTCAGGCGCTTGAATATGGGAAAAAATCTTTAGACTGCTTGAATTTCGACTTATCAGAAACGAACCTAAAAGAAAAAATTGAATCTTGTCAAGCTCAGATTGACCTCAAGCTTGGCAATCGGAAGATAGAACAGATTGTTTCGGAGCCTGAAGCAACCGATCCACAGAAGCGTGAAATTATCAAAATACTCAATAATTTGTTAGTGCCAACTTATGTGCTGCAAAAAGAAGACTTGTACTTTCTGATTACATTATCAATTGTTTTTATATCCCTAGACTTTGGTATGGTTGCTGAATCAAGCTATGGATTTTCTTCCTATGGGATGTATGTGGGAGGAAAACAGGGCAATTATCAATTAGGCTATGAATTTGGCCAACTTGCAGAAAATTTAGCTAAACGCTTCCGTCAGGGCAGCGATCTCTGTAAAGCGTGTTACATTCTGGGGAATAACATCCTGTCTTGGGTACGCCCTCTACGTGAAGCAGAATCTATTTTCAATGAAGGGTTGGTTGCTGGATTGGAGTCTGGAGAACTGATTTTTTCGGCAAATATTCTAATGTACAAGTCCTTGAACCCATTTTATGCGGGGGATAATATTCTAGAAATCCAGGAAACCCTTCCACAACATTTGGAGTTTGCTACTCAGACGCTCAATTATCAACTTTGCGTGGATGTTATGGTTGGCTTGAATATTTGGCTTGCCGATATCACCAAAAAGTCCTCGAACGATCTTTGCACCGAACAGCAGTATTTAGAGAATTGTAAGGCCAATAACAGCACCTATGCTATTTGTCATTATTGGATCTTAAAAACGAAAGTTTTGTGTTTGTATGGTCGCTATGAAGAGGCTCTGAGCGCAGCACGCTCTGCAGAGGAAATTATTAATGCTATCCCTGGTAAATATCAGGTTGCAGCTCTGAATTTTTATCAGTCGATAGCTGCAATAGAATATTGTCGTCTTCATTCCTTAAATTCAAACAATGATTATTTGGAAAAAGTCAGGCTCAACCAAGCTAAATTCAAGCAGTGGGCAGCGAGTTGCCCTGAAAACTTTTCCCACAAATACTTTTTAGTTGATGCTGCTGCGAACAGTTTATCAGGAAATAAAGTAGACTGTATTGACCTTTATGATCGCGCCATTGCTGGAGCTAAAGAAAACAAATATATCCAAGAAGAAGCCTTAGCTAACGAACTCGCTGCCAAATTCTACCTCGACTGGGGCAAAGAAAAATTTGCCACCCTTTATCTACAAGAAGCTTACTATTGCTATGCTCAATGGGGAGCCAAAGCCAAAGTCCAAGACCTCGAATTACGCTATCCCGAACTATTAAAACCAATTTTGCAACGAACTCGTTTTTCCTCATCTTCAAATGCAAGCATTTATAAAATCACCAGTAATTCTCATTCTCAAACCGCAACAATTACTAATATATCTTCCATTCTTGACTTCTCTTCTTTATTAAAAGCCTCTCAAACCCTATCAGGAGAAATAGAACTAGATCGCTTACTCTCCACTCTGATGAAGATTATTATCGAAAATGCTGGCGCTACCAAAGGTGCACTATTACTCACCAGCCAACAAGGATTAACTGTAGAAGCGATCGCCACTCGGATTGCAGATAGCAGTAAATTAACCATAGATTTATTAAATCAATCCATTCCCCTCGAAGATAGTATTGACTTACCAGTAGGAGTAATTAACTATGTCAGACGCACCACACAAACAGCACTTTTAGATGCCCAAGCTGCCCAAGAACAGTTTGCTGCCGATAGTTATTTACTGCGTTTTCATCCCCAAAGTTTACTATGTATGCCTTTACAAGAGAGAGGGAAATTCATCGGCATTCTCTATTTAGAAAATCGTTTAACCACAGATGCGTTTACTAATGAACGTCTAGAAATTCTAGATACCCTCTGCGCTCAAGCAGCGATATCCTTAGAAAATGCCAGATTGTATCAACAATCGCAACAAGCTCTTAAAGATTTACAAGAGGCTCAACTGCAATTAGTTCAAAGTGAAAAAATGGTCACTTTGGGGAATCTGGTAGCAGGAGTGGCTCACGAAATCAATAATCCGCTTGGGTTTATTGGAGGGAATATCGACGCAGGTTTTGAGCACTTGCAAGATTTATTGACAGCAATTCATCTGTATCAACAATATGGCTCTATCCCTGATGAAATTATTGCAGAGATTGAAGACCTAGAGTTGGATTTTGTCGCCGAAGATTTCCCCAAACTGATGGCATCAATGGAAGAAGGAGTCGAGCGCATTCGCAATATCAGCACATCTCTGCGAACATTCTCTCGGACGGATACCGAAAACAAAACCGAGTTTAATTTGCATGATGGAATTGACAGCACCTTATTAATCTTAAAATATCGCCTCAAAGCTAATGAAAACCGTCCAGGGATTGAGATTATTAAAAATTATGGTAAGATTCCGCCCGTGAAATGCTATGCGGGGCAAATCAACCAAGTATTTATGAATTTGTTAGCCAATGGGATTGATGCTTTGGATGAAAGCAATGCGGGAAAAACCTTTCAAGAACTAGAAAAAGAACCAAATAAAATTACTATTACAACAGAATTAAGCGAGGATAAAAAGAAGGCGATAGTGCGAATTGCCGACAATGGGACGGGAATACCAGAAGAGGTAAAAGCCAGGCTATTCGAGTCAGGATTTACCACTAAAGCAGTAGGCAAAGGAACAGGTTTAGGGATGGCGATCGCTCATCAAATAGTCACAGAAAAACACGGTGGTAAAATTATCTGTAATTCAACAGTTGGGGAAGGTACAATTTTTACGATCGTGATTCCCAGATAAAATCTCCCCTTCCTTTAAACTGTAGCAATAGCCACCAAGCCAGCATTACCCGAGCACTAATGATTCAAACAGAGAACTGTAAATATTCTTATACTATTTGGACTTTAGGAAACAAATGAAGTAAACTAGGCTGAATATAATAAAAATTAGACTCAACGACGAACAAACCGAGCCAATGAGTAAGACAAAAACAATTACAATAGCCAATTATCAAGCAAGAGAACTTATTCATAAAAGCGAACGTACCCTAGTCTATCGGGGTCAGAATGTGGAGAATGGACAATTGGTTATGATCAAATTGATGCGCAATCAATATCCTACCTTTAGAGAATTGGTTCAGTTTAGAAATCAATATGCAATTAGCAAAAATCTAGAGATAGAAGGGATCATCAAAACTTATGCCCTCCAACGCTACGAAAACCGCTATGCCCTAATTATGGAAGATGTGGGAGGAATATCTTTAGCCGAGTATGAAGAAAAATCGTCCTTCTCTATTCCCCAATTTCTAGATATTGCGATCCAACTGTCAGAAATTCTACACCAACTCCACAATAACTCGATTATTCATAAAGATATTAAACCCGCAAATATCCTGATTCATCCAGAAACCAAACAAGTAAAATTAATCGATTTTAGTATTTCTACTCTGTTAGCGAAAGAAACCCAAACCATTCAAACTCCTAATGTCCTAGAGGGAACATTAGCCTATCTATCTCCAGAGCAAACAGGAAGGATGAATCGGGCAGTGGACTATCGCAGTGATTTTTATTCACTAGGAGTGACATTTTATGAATTACTGAAGGGAGATTTACCCTTTAGGAGTGATGATGCCTTAGAACTAATTCATGCTCATATAGCACTGTCCCCAGAGCCTTTGAGTGGGTTGGTGGTATTAGGGGGTGATTTATGTCCACCAACCCTATCAGATATTGTCCTGAAACTGATGGCGAAAAATGGCGAAGAGCGGTATCAGAGTGCTTTGGGGCTCAAATATGACCTAGAAAAATGTCGGAGTCAATATCAAGAAAGGGGGAAAATAGAGTCTTTTGAATTAGGAGAGCGGGACTTGTGCGATCGCTTCATTATCCCTGAAAAACTCTACGGAAGAGAAAAAGAAGTCCAAGTTCTACTTGATGTCTTCGAGGGAGTAGCTAATCCCCCCCCAACTCCCCTGAGTAAGGGGGGAGGTAGAGCAAAAATGATGCTAGTAGCAGGATTTTCTGGTATCGGTAAAACTGCTGTTATCAACGAAGTTCACAAACCAATTGTGAAACAACGAGGCTATTTTGTCAAAGGAAAATTCGACCAATTCAATCGTAATATTCCTTTCAGCGCCTTTGTGCAAGCGTTTCGTAATTTAATGGGGCAATTACTCGGAGAATCCAATGCCGAATTGCAAGGGTGGAAAACTCAAATTCTGGAAGCGTTGGGCAATAACGGACAAGTCCTGATTGATGTGATTCCCGAACTCGAAAGAGTGATTGGCAAACAGTCTCCTGTCCCAGAACTATCAGGGAGTGCTGCCCAAAATCGTTTTAACTTACTCTTCGAGAAATTTATTGCTGTCTTCACCACAAAAGAACATCCCTTAGTTATTTTTCTCGATGATTTGCAATGGGCAGATTCAGCATCATTAAATCTGATCAAGGTATTGATGGGTAATAACAATGCAGGATATCTACTGCTTCTGGGAGCCTATAGAGATAACGAAGTGTTTCCGGCTCATCCCCTGATGTTGACATTGGCAGAGATAGAGAAACAAAAAGCTGCTATTTCTACTATTACTCTTGCTCCCTTATCCGTGGATCATATTAATCAGCTCGTTGTAGAAACCCTAAGTTGCCAAGTCGAACAATCTGAGCCTCTGACAGAATTGGTTTATCAAAAGACCCAAGGTAATCCCTTTTTTACCACCCAGTTTTTGAAAGGATTGTATGAGGATAAATTGATTGTATTTAACGCCAATTTGGGATATTGGGAATGCGATTTAGTAAAGGTACGGGATGCTGCTCTGACAAATGATGTGGTGGAATTTATGGCAGGACGCTTGCAGAAGTTGCCTGTCGCAACACAGGAGGTGTTGAAATTAGCGGCTTGCATTGGCAACCAGTTTGAATTAGAGACTTTGGCTGTTGTTTGTGAAACTCCCTCAGAAGAAATGGCAAGTGAGCTTTGGGCTGCGCTGCAAGAAAGGATGATTTTACCGACTAGCGAAGCTTACAAATTTTTCCAGGGCGACATTGACTCGACTTCAGCCGAGACAGTTACTGTCAATTATCGCTTTTTGCATGATCGCGTTCAACAAGCAGCTTATTCTTTGATTCCTAAAGTTGAATGTGCCCAAACCCACTTAAAAATCGGATGGTTGTTATTGGAGAATGCCACAGGCATGTCGCTAAAGTCATATCAACCCCATCTTCAGTCTGATATCAAGAATCTTTTCAATATTGTTAATCAACTAAATCTGGGTGCCGATCTGCTAGAAGATCGCCAAGAAAAAGAAACTCTATCCTATTTCAACTTACAAGCTGGACGCAAAGCAAAAATATCGACTGCTTACACAACAGTCTTGGATTATAGCGAGCAGGGACTGGCATTGCTGGATGACAATCCTTGGACAGCACAGTACAACTTGTGTCTGAGTTTAACGGAACTCGCTGCGGAGGCTGCCTATCTCTGCGGTGATTTTCAGCGAATGTCCCGTTTGGTAGCAGCAATCCGCGACAACGCTCGGACGCTACTTGATCGCATTAAAGCCGACGAGATAGAAATTCAAGGATTAATGGCTTGCTGTCAATTTAGCGAAGAGATGGAAGCCGCGTATCATGTCCTCCAGTTGCTAGGTGTTGAACTGCCAAAGCCAATCTCACCAGAAGATATCAACAGTGCCTTGGCCAGGGTGCGTTCGCAGTTCGGCACGCGCCCTATTGCGTCCCTAGAGACTCTACCCGATATGGACGATCCTGAAAAAAATGCTGCTATGCGGGTTTTACTTGCTGCGATTCCTGCTGCTTATATCATCAACCCTTCACTCTTTTTGCTCATGGTTTTGCAGCAGATGTCCCTGTCTTTGGAGTATGGCAACTCAGCCATTTCGTCCTTTTCCTATGCAGCTTATGGAATTGTGCGCTGTGGCATTGAGGCTGATGTGACTGGGGGCTATGAGTTTGGAATCTTAGCCATAGAGATGTTGAAAGCTCGGCATCGAGCGCGTCAGGCGCCTGATCTTCATGCGATTGTCACCTACGTCTTTCATACATTCCTTTCCCATTGGTGCGTACCGCTACGGGAGTCTATCAGTGGATTGAAGCAGGTTTATCTGACAGCCCTTGAATCGGGCGATCTGCAACATGCTGCTCTATCCTCATATCGTCATTCGCAGCATTTGATGTATGTTGGATGCCCTCTAGTTGAACTCAAAGCAGAAGCCGAGCTTAATGGCATAGCAATTGAGAGGACAACTTTGCTCAACAGCCTGTCTTGGAACGATCATATCCGTCAATTTGCCCAGAATTTTATGGGTGAGACAACAGTTCCCTGGGTGTTGAGCGGTGATGCTTACGATGAAGTACAAGCGATCAAAAAGTATCGCACCGAGGCAGATCGGAGCGGACTTCACTTCATCTACCACGCTAAACTCTTGCTGAACTACTTCTTTGCTCGTTATGATGAGGCGAGGGAAAATAGCAATCTTGCTTTAGAGTATATTGATAGCGTAATGGCCTCTGCTGCGGTTCCGGTGTTTTATTTCTACGATTCGCTAGTTCATCTGGCACTTTGTCAAACAGACAACATTGACAAAGCACAATGCTTAGAACGCGCAGATTCCAATCAAATCAAAATGCAAATGTGGGCTGAGTCTGCACCCACCAACTACCGTCACAAGTTTCATTTAGTTGCAGCTGAACGTCATCGTGTTGAAGGTAAGTATCTTGAAGCAATAGAGCAATATGATCGTACGATAACTGGAGCTAAAGAAAACGAATATATCCAAGAAGAAGCCTTAGCCAACGAACTATTCGCTAAATTTTACCTCGACTGGAGTCGGGAAAAAGAGGCTTCAGTATATATGCAAGAAGCCTACTATTGTTATGCTCAATGGGGAGCCAAAGCGAAAACAGACGATCTCGAACAACGCTATCCCCAACTATTAAAACCAATTTTACAACGCGATCAGCAATCCTTATATTCAAATACAAGCATTTCTAAAATCACCAGTAATTCTTATTCTCAAACCGCAACTGTTGCCAATATTTCCTCTATTCTTGACTTCTCTTCTTTATTAAAAGCCTCTCAAACCTTATCAGGAGAAATCGAACTAGATCGCCTCCTCTCCACTTTGATGAAGATTATCATCGAAAATGCTGGAGCTACCAAAGGTGCATTATTATTAACAGGCGAACAAGGATTGACGGTAGAAGCTATCGCTACTCGGATTGCAGATAGCAGTAATAAATTAACCATAGATTCATTAAATCAATCCATTCCCCTCGAAGATAGTATTGACTTACCAGTAGGATTGATTAACTATGTCAGACGCACCACACAAACAGCACTTTTAGATGCCCAAGCTGCCCAAGAACAGTTTGCTGCCGATAGTTATTTACTGCGTTTTCATCCCCAAAGTTTACTATGTATGCCTTTACAAGAGAGAGGGAAATTCATCGGCATTCTCTATTTAGAAAATCGTTTAACCACAGATGCGTTTACTAATGAACGTCTAGAAATTCTAGATACCCTCTGCGCTCAAGCAGCGATATCCTTAGAAAATGCCAGATTGTATCAACAATCGCAACAAGCTCTCAAGGATTTACAAGAGGCTCAACTGCAATTAGTACAAAATGAAAAAATGGTCACTTTGGGGAATCTGGTAGCAGGAGTAGCTCACGAAATTAATAATCCGGTTGGTTTTATAGGAGGGAATATTAGTATGGCACAAGAGTATTTACAAGATTTGCTCACTATAGTTTCTTTATATCAAGAAAATACATCTCTACCAGAGTCAATTATCGTAGACATTGAGGCTCTAGAACCTGAATTTATTGCTGAAGATTTCCCAAAACTGATGGCATCGATGCAAGAGGGATGTGCTCGCATTGCTAATATCAGCACATCTTTACGAACCTTTTCGCGCACGGATACCATCAACAAAACTGAGTTTAATCTACATGACGGAATAGATAGCACCTTATTAATCTTAAAATATCGCCTCAAAGCTAATGAAAACCGTCCAGCTATTGAAGTGGTTAAAAATTATGGTAAGATTCCGCCCGTGAAATGCTATGCGGGGCAACTCAATCAAGTGTTTATGAATCTGTTAGCTAATGCGATTGATGCTTTGGATGAAAGCAATGCGGGAAAAACCTTTCAAGAAATAGAAAAAGAACCAAATCGTATTACGATTAAAACTGAATTACGGGACAGTAACAATAGTGTAATTGTACAAATTTCTGACAATGGAGTGGGAATACCAGAAGAAGTGAAAGCAAAAATATTCGAGCAAGGATTTACCACAAAAGTAGTGGGAAAAGGAACGGGTTTAGGGATGGCGATCGCTCATCAAATAGTCACAGAAAAACACGGTGGTAAGATTATCTGTAATTCAACGGTTGGGGAAGGTACAATTTTTACGATCGTGATTCCCAGATAAAATCTCCCCTTCCTTTAAACTGTAGCAATAGCCACCAAGCCAGCATTACCCGAGCACTAATGATTCAAACAGAGAACTGTAAATATTCTTATACTATTTGGACTTTAGGAAACAAATGAAGTAAACTAGGCTGAATATAATAAAAATTAGACTCAACGACGAACAAACCGAGCCAATGAGTAAGACAAAAATAATTAAAATAGCCAATTATCAAGCAACAGAACTGATTCACGAAAGCGACCGAACCCTTGTGTATCGCGGTCAGAATGTGGAGAATGGACAATCAGTTATTATCAAATTAATTCGCAATGAATATCCATCCTTTAGAGAATTAGTGCAGTTTAGAAATCAATATGCCATTAGCAAAAACCTAGACATAGAAGGCATCATTAAGACCTATGCCATAGAGCGCTACGAAAACCGCTACGCCATGATTATGGAAGATATGGCAGGGGTATCTTTAGCCGAGTATGAGGGAAAATTATCCTTTTCTATTCCCCAATTTCTATATATTGCGATCCAACTGTCTGAAATTCTACACCAACTCCACAATAACTCAATTATTCACAAAGATATTAAACCAGCAAATATACTGATTCATCCAGAAACCAAACAAGTAAAATTAATAGATTTTAGTATTTCTACTCTGTTAGCGAA
Source organism: Dapis purpurea BLCC-M126 (assembly GCF_050015975.1). NCBI lineage: Bacteria > Bacillati > Cyanobacteriota > Cyanophyceae > Oscillatoriales > Microcoleaceae > Dapis > Dapis purpurea. The sequence goes on from NZ_JBNHER010000077.1 coordinate 11,984, forward strand.
AGAAACCCAAACCATTCAAACTCCTAATGTCCTAGAGGGAACATTAGCCTATCTATCTCCAGAGCAAACAGGAAGGATGAATCGGGCAGTGGACTATCGCAGTGATTTTTATTCACTAGGAGTGACATTTTATGAATTACTGAAGGGAGATTTACCCTTTAGGAGTGATGATGCCTTAGAACTAATTCATGCTCATATAGCCCTTTCTCCAGAACCCCTGAGTAAGTCCGTGGTATCAGGGTGTGATTTATGTCCGCTAACCCTATCGGAGATTGCCCTTAAACTAATGGCGAAAAATGCCGAAGATCGCTATCAGAGTGCTTTGGGACTAAAATATGACCTAGAAAAATGTCGCAGTCAATATCAAGAAAGGGGGAAAATAGAGTCTTTTGAATTAGGAGAGCGGGATTTATGCGATCACTTCATTATCCCTGAAAAACTCTACGGAAGGGAACAAGAAGTCCAAGCATTACTTGATTGCTTCGAGAGAGTGGCTGAAGGAAAAAGGGAGCTGATGCTAGTAGCAGGATATTCCGGTATTGGAAAAACGGCTGTTGTCAACGAAGTTCACAAACCCATTATCAGGCAACGAGGTTACTTTATCAAAGGCAAATTCGACCAATTCAATCGCAATATTCCGTTTAGCGCCTTTGTCATCGCCTTCCGTAGTTTAATGGGGCAAATCCTCAGCGAATCTGATGCCGAATTACAAGAGTGGAAAACCAAAATCCTGGAAGCACTTGGTACTAACGGACAAGTTATGATCGAGGTCATTCCCGAACTCGAAAGAGTCATTGGCAAACAACCTCCTGCCCCAGAACTTTCCGGAAGTGCAGCCCAAAATCGCTTTAACTTACTCTTTCAGAAATTTATTGCTGTGTTTACCACAAAAGAACATCCCTTAGTGATGTTTCTTGATGACTTGCAATGGGCGGACTCGGCATCCTTAAATCTAATGAAGCTATTGATGGGAGATAATGAGACGGGCTATTTAATGTTACTCGGAGCATATCGAGATAACGAAGTTTTTCCCGCCCATCCCCTGATGTTAAGCTTGGCAGAATTGCAGAAAAAAGAAGCAACCATTTCTACCATTACTCTCCCTCCTTTAGCTAAAGATTATATCAATCAGTTAGTTGCCGAAACTCTCAGTTGCACGCTGGAGTTAGCCAATCCGTTAACCAAGCTAATCTATCGCAAAACCAAAGGTAATCCATTTTTTACCACCCAATTCTTAAAAGGATTATACAAAGATGGATTAATTGTATTTAATCGTCAGTTAGGATATTGGGAATGCGATTTGGTGAAGGTACAAGATGCAGCCCTTACGAATGATGTGGTGGAATTTATGGCAGGCCGCTTGCAAAAGTTGCCAGAAGGGACGCGAGAGGTCTTGAAATTAGCAGCTTGTATTGGTAACCAATTTGATTTGGAAACCCTGGCGATTGTGCGAGAAAATTCCTCAGAAGAAGTTGCTACAGAAATTTGGAGCGCGCTTCAGGAAGGAATAGTCCTGCCAATCGGGCAAGACTATAAGTTTTTTCAAGGAATTATCGCATCACCGTCCAGTAAGACAGTCATTGTGGGGTATCGATTTCTCCACGATCGCGTTCAACAAGCTGCTTATTCTTTTATTCCTGAAGATCAAAAACAATTGACTCATTTAACAATTGGACGACTGTTACTAGAAAATATTCCGGAAAGCGATCGCGAGTATCGCGTCTTTGATATTGTAAATCATTTCAATCTCGGACGGAAACTCATTGACGCATCAGACGAAAGATTGCAATTGGCGCGTTTGAATTTACAAGCAGGACAAAAAGCGCGACAAGGCGCAGCCTATCATGCAGCTTTTGCCTATATTTCCGTAGGATTAGAATGCTTACCCTCTGATTGCTGGCAAGAATATTACGAATTAACGTTGTCATTATATCGCGAAGGAGTCAATGCCGCTTGCACAAGTGGAGAGTTTGCAACAATGAATCAATGGATCAACGTTGCCTTAGACAATATCATTACCCTTCTTGATCGGATTCCCTTTTACGAAACCCAAATTCAAGCCTTTGTTGCCCAAAAACAACTATCAGAAGCCATTAGACTCGGCTTGGATACCTTGAAACAATTGGGGACAACCTTAAACGAGCATCCTCAACCCGAAGATTTCCCTCGTGGTATTCAGGAAATTAGCGCCAACTTAGCAGGGCGAACTATTGAAGATTTAATTGATTTACCACCAATGGTAGATCCTAGGGGATTAGCAATTTTGCGTATTTTGTGGCGATTGTCCTCCGTACTGGTTATAAGTGCGCCACAATTGATGCCACTTTGCACCTTTCAAGCAGTTAGACTCTCCATCGTGGAGGGAAACTCTATCTTATCTGCCCCTGCCTATGCAACCTATGGTATGATTCTCTGTAGTGCTATGGGGGATATTCCTACAGGTTATCGCTTCGGCAAACTTGCCCTAGAAATTCTCGATAAGTACGATGGCAAAACCGTTTACGTAAAAACTCTCGTGCGTTTTGAAACTGGCGTGCGCCACTGGCAAGATTCTCTTCACAATACACTACCTCGTTTGGCTCCTGGCTATCAACTGGCTCTAGAAGTTGGCGATCTGGAATCGGCAGCCATTTGTGCCGCAGGATATGGGTACCATTCTTATTTCTCCGGCCAAGAACTGACACAATTGGAACAAGAGCTAAAAACTTATAGCCAAGGAATGGAAGCTATCGGACAACAAACTATTTTGTATTGGAATAAAATTTATCACCAACAGGTGTTGAATTTATTGGGCAGATCCGCAGATCCCTGTTGCTTGGTAGGAGAGGCTTATGATGAAACTGTTTGCATTCCCATGCAGCAACAATATAAAGATGGAATTGGCTTAGGTATTGCCTATCTCTTCAAAGGGATGGCTTGTTACTTATTTTATCAAAAAGAGCGCGCTATTGATAATTTAAATATGACGGCTAACTACATCAAGCGGTTGGCTCCATTTGCATTTGCTCCTGCCTTTTATTTTTACACTGCCCTGGCTCATTTATCCCGTTATGAGATTGATTCGTGCAATCTCGAAGACGAACTGCCAGAAGCAGTCTGGACATCTCGACAAAAGTTTCAAGGGTGGGCAACCCATGCTCCCATGAATTATCAACATAAGTTGGACTTAATCGAAGCCGAAAAATATCGCGTTTTCGGACAATGCTATCAAGCTGGAGATTATTATGATCGCGCCATTGCTGGAGCAAAAGAAAACAAATATATCCAAGAAGAAGCCTTAGCTAACGAACTCGCTGCTAAATTCTACCTCGACTGGGGCAAAGAAAAATTTGCCACCCTTTATCTACAAGAAGCTTACTATTGCTATGCTCAATGGGGAGCCAAAGCCAAAGTCCAAGACCTCGAATTACGCTATCCCGAACTATTAAAACCAATTTTGCAACGAACTCGTTTTTCCTCATCTTCAAATGCAAGCATTTATAAAATCACCAGTAATTCTCATTCTCAAACCGCAACAATTACTAATATATCTTCCATTCTTGACTTCTCTTCTTTATTAAAAGCCTCTCAAACCCTATCAGGAGAAATAGAACTAGATCGCCTACTCTCCACTTTGATGAAGATTATCATCGAAAATGCTGGAGCAACTAAAGGTGCATTATTATTAACAGGCGAACAAGGATTGACAATAGAAGCTATCGCCACTCGGATTGCAGATAGCAGTAAATTAACCATAGATTCATTACATCAATCCATTCCTCTTGAAGAGTATCAAGACTTGCCCGTCGGATTGATTAACTATGTCAGACGCACCACACAAACAGCACTTTTAGATGCCCAAGCTGCCCAAGAACAGTTTGCTGCCGATAGTTATTTACTGCGTTTTCATCCCCAAAGTTTACTATGTATGCCTTTACAACAGAGAGGGAAATTCATCGGCATTCTCTACTTAGAAAATCGTTTAACCGCAGATGCCTTTACAAAAGAACGGGTAGAAATTTTAGATACCCTCTGCGCTCAAGCAGCGATATCCTTGGAAAATGCCAGATTGTATCAACAATCCCAACAAGCTCTTAAAGATTTACAAGAGGCTCAACTGCAATTAGTTCAAAGTGAAAAAATGGCCACCTTGGGGAATCTGGTAGCAGGAGTGGCTCACGAAATCAATAATCCGGTTGGCTTTATCAGTGGCAATGTGGATGCAGCCCAAGAACATTTGCAAGATTTGCTATCAGCCCTTTGTCTATATCAAGAAAACACTTCTCCTGCCGAAGAAATTGTCGAAAAAATCGAAGAGCTAGAAACAGATTTTATTGCCGAAGATTTCCCAAAACTAATTGCGTCAATGGCAGAGGGATGCCAAATAATTCGGAATATCAGCACATCTCTGCGAACCTTTTCCCGCACGGATACCGAAAACAAAACCGAGTTTAATTTGCACGATGGGATAGATAGCACATTATTAATTTTAAAATATCGCCTCAAAAGTAACGAAAAGCGTCCAGCCATTGAAATTATTAAAAATTACGGTAATATGCCACCAGTAAAATGCTATGCGGGGCAACTAAATCAAGTGTTTATGAATCTGTTGGCAAATGCTATTGATGCCTTGGATGAAAGCAATGCGGGAAAAACTTTTCAAGAAATAGAAAAAGAACCAAATCTTATTACCATTGAAACTGAAGTACATAACAGTAACAATAGTGTAATTGTACAAATTTCTGACAATGGAATGGGAATGCCAGAAGAAGTGAAAGCGAAAATATTCCAACAAGGATTTACCACAAAAGGAGTGGGTAAAGGCACGGGTTTAGGGATGGCGATCGCTCATCAAATAGTCACAGAAAAACACGGTGGTAAGATTATCTGTAATTCAACGGTTGGGGAAGGTACAATTTTTACAATCATTATTCCTAGATAAAATTTCGTCTTCCTTGAAAGTGTTCTGGTTAAATACTTATTGTGAGTAGGGGAGATTGAATATAAGTAATTAATATCATGTCCGGTTGAATAGTTATAATTAAAGCTTGTAGTAAAGCTCTAGCCCTATTTACAGTTTGGGCTAAAGCCCAACTACAAACAAAAATTACGGAGAAGTCAGGAGTGAGGAGGCAGAAGAGGCAAATTTAGAAAAATCTCTAGCACAAAGCGGACGACTAATTAAATAACCTTGAATTAATTCGCAACCATGAGCATATAAGAAATCGCTTTCTTCTTGAGTTTCTACTCCTTCTGCAATGACTTGAAAATCTAGTTGTTTAGCCATGCGAATAACAGCATTAGTAATCGCTGCATTTTTTATATTTTGATCAATATCTTGGACAAAAGAACGATCAATTTTTAGAGTTTTAAAATCGAAATGTTGTAAATATGCCAAAGAAGCATATCCTGTACCAAAATCATCAATTGAAACATCGATTTTGGCTGCTTTTAACATTTTAAACTGTTCTAATGTCATCTCAATATCTTGGACTAATACACTTTCCGTTAGTTCTAATTTAAGCGATGAAGATTCAATGTTATATTTTTTTAAAATATTTAAGATTTCTTCAGCGAAGTTAAGTTGATGAAATTGTTTACTTGAGATATTGACAGCAATTTGTAGATTAGGTAAGCCTTCTTTTTGCCAATCTTTTATTTGTTTACAAGCAGTTTCTAATATCCATTTACCTAGAGGAATGATTAAACCTATTTTTTCAGCTATAGGAATAAATTCAGCAGGAGAAACTCTACCTTTTTCAGGAGAATTCCAACGTATTAAAGCTTCTGCACCAAAAATCTTTTTTGTTCTTAAATTAAATTGTGGTTGATAATATAATTCAAATTGGTTTTCTTCAATAGCTTGATGTAATTTCATTTTTTGTTTTTGTAGTAAAAGAGCTTTTTCATCTTCCAGTTGCTTAACTCTATGTTGTAAAATTTCTAAGAGACCAGACATTTCTATCGGATCGATAATATTGGCTAGATCGGTTTCTGTTATTATTCCTAATAATTGCTCTTTTTCACCTGTTATAACTATCCTTCTTATTCGTAATTCTTCCATTTTTTGATATACTTTAATAAGGTTGTATTCTGGTTTTAAACAAAATAATGGATAACTCATTACTTGCTCTGCAGTAAGCTCTTTTAGATTTAGATCTAGTGCCTGAAACTGTACAATATCTTTTTCTGTAATAATTCCTACTGGAGTCAAAATATCTGATTTATGTTCGATTAAAATAACACAACTAACCTTATTAAAAACCATTTTTTTTGCTATTTCTATAACAGAAGTAGAGGGAACATCCCAAATTACATTACGACTCATAACTTCATCAATTTGTCGAAACCGCAAAAAATAGCGTGGACTTATAATTTCACGCAAACTAGATAAAGTAACTAACCCAATAGGATAAGCGTGTACATCTAAAATAGGTAAATGGCGAATACGATGACGACGCATTAAATTATAGGCAATGTATAAATCACTAAATTCATCGTAGGGAAGTGATACAACTGGAGTCGTCATTAGTTCACCAATCACTGTATTTTCTACTGTTTTTCCTTGAATAGTTAGTTTAACTAAATCTCTTTCTGTAAGAATTCCTACTAATTTTTTATTTTCTACAATTAAGATACAACTGCTACTTTTAACAAGATTTTTTGAAGTAGATATTCTATTTTCGCTAGAACTAACCTGACAATAACTTCCTTTTGTTTTTGTCATTAGACTAATAGCTTCATTTAAACTTGTTGAGGGCGTGAGAATACAGGGAGAAAAAATAATACTTTTAGCTACATCCATAAAATTAGATTCAGAGTAACACTACAAATATTATTTTAATTATATCTAATTATTCTAGGAAAAATGATACAATACTTTATACAAGCCATTTGGCATCTATTTAACAAATTACAAGTTCAATAGCCATCTGGGTTTTACGATTCTGGCAGTCATTTTTCGTAATTTTTCGGTCTCCTGAACCCCTATAGTTGTTAAACTCCCTAAAACTGCTTTCCAAAAAGCTTTGTATTTGAATAAAAGATACACTTAGGGGTTCTATATAAACTACAAAAATAGGAATTGTTTCAGTATCTGGTGCTTGAATTAGTGACTTGTTTAGTTAATTCTGCTAGACCAATCGAATTTTCATTACTTATATTTTTCTGCACTTTCCTTTTTATCTTTCCTAAAAAAAATAATACTAATACCACAATCTGACAAATAATTAAACTCTTCAATATAACTTTATAAATTGATCTAAATAAGCAGACAAAATTAAATATACAATAACTGTAGAAAGATTTACTTCCTGAAACATTACCGAATTATTAATTATTAATTGTTAATTAAATAATTGTGGTTTAAAGCCTCCCCTTGGATAGGGGAAAAAGCGGTCGAGGGATGGCGAGGTTTCCTCGCCATATCCAATCGACCAAGAGAAGAGAAATGATATTTCCCAATCTTCAATTCCGTAACGGTTTTAACCTTCTTGTAATTATCAATTATCCATTATCAATTAATGAAAGAAGCTTACTTTGGTTGGGATAGAAAACCTCTAGCCTATTAATGTTAAATTAATTTAATATAGGTAATTAATCTATAATCTAGGGAAAAATTATGAATGATATAGAAACAAGACTTGAAACAAAAGTTGCTTTGAGAGAAGCTTTGCAGAGCTATGATGGAGATGTTAAACAGCAGAAAGTTAAGGAAAAAATTGAGCAACTTTCTCAACTTAACCCCATAGTAAACCCAACCCATAGCTCCCTCCTAGAATCTCAAGAGTGGCTGTTAATTAGTGCCCCTTCTTTTCCTCAAGGAGAGAAACTTTCTAATGGTAAATATGCTTATACCTTGGGAAGGTTAGCATTTAATATGTTTGAACCTACTAATTTAAAATTAGTTATTGACTCTGTTAGACAGCCTGTTGTTTTATTAGGAGAAGGGGAAAAACGTAGTCATGATATTGTAGTTGAATTTAGTATTATTGATGAATTATTCCCACCATTAAAAGGTATTGTTCGTAATTTAGGTGTTTGTTATCCTGCTGATAATAACGCTTTACAAGTAGAATTTACAGGAGGAACTTTAGCTCCACAAAAGGGTGAAGATTTATCAATTTGGAAAGATATATTTGTTCAACCTAAAGCATCAAAAAAAGGGTTAAAAGAAAAATTAATGTCTGTATTTTTAAAGGTGATGTTTGGGTTAGTGCCACCCCAGGGCATGAATACAGAAACAGGAGAAATTTCTTTTACAATGAAGCGATCGCCCAAAGGTCGTTTAGAAGTGCTTTATTTAGATGAGGAACTTCGCATTACAAAAGGAGAAAAGGGAACTGTGTTAGTCTGTGAACGCCATTAATAATTAACAATTAACAATTAATAATTACCTCCTCTTAAAAACAAGAGGATTTGATAAAAATATTTTTTTCTTTTTTCTCCCTAATATAGAATCCGGATAATTGCTATAGCCAAGTCATTGGGACTGGAACGGAGTGGAAGGAAGCAATCTCAGAGGTTTCACGAGATTGCTTCCTATCGTCGATAGGGACGACTTTTCAAGCAGATTCTATATAACCCACATTCCGCACGACAAAATGTAGTACATAAAGAGGGGAAAAGTTGAA
>NZ_JBNHER010000078.1:0-3248 GCF_050015975.1 Dapis purpurea BLCC-M126
TCTTCCTTTTAGGGAGAGGTAATTATCAATTATTCATTATCAATTATCAATTATTCAAGCATCTTAACATTTCTTCGATTGATTGTGCAACATCCACAAAATTTTTGCCATACTTTCAGTAATTTGAGTTATTTGTTCTGCATATTTTGTTCCTTATTCTGTGATTAAAGTAAAAGGAAATAAATTGGTATCTTTGGAAAGAAAAATTGTGTAATAACTCAAAATATAATCTTGACCATTTTGTATGAATTTTTTAATTAAGCTCTGATTTATCAGGACTTACGCATTAAGTACGAAAAACTAGGATTTAAAATTGCTTTCCTGTGGGTTGCAATTAGGAGAATAGATTATACTGCGTAAGTCGTATTTATAGAAATAATTTGAGTACTTACTTCTAGAGAATAGTTTTTTTCAAGAGTTATATCATTACCTAATTTAAAACCCCTAGAGTATAAAATAAACTTTAATCTAATATAGATTTTCAACAACTTTGTTATTTTTTATATAAAAAAAAGAGTTACTTAGGAAATAGACCGATTATCAATCAAATATAAGGAAGTTTTTTGCTACTTTTGCCTGTCTCCTGCTATGTAGCAATCCTATTTAGGTTGTAATATTTTAGTTACAGTTAGGAGTCAGGAGTCAGAATTTGCTCATTTTTTCAGCTCAAATTAATTATTATAAAAATTGTCACGACCAATTTAGGATTACTATAGTAATAGTATGAAAGCCTATTTATTGCACTTTTTCAATATTAAATTATTTCTCAACCCTCTGATTTATCAGAATTTAAATTTATTCATAAAACTATAATTAGTTATGCAAAATTAATTACAAATACTCTCAATCTGAAAAGCAGGTATTTTCAATAATGAATAATTAATAATGATCTCTTCTTATCCAGAAGAGGATTGACTAAAAGTAATTTTTTTCTTCTTTCTCCATGAATGAAGAGGCTTTATACCTTAATTTCTCGGTAAAAATTACAAGTAATGAAATTAGATAATTAATTTAGTACTCCTAAAAGACTAAGGATAAAAGGTATTATAACTATTTTTTATTCGCCACTCCCTACTCCTACTTATCATTACTTTGTTACCACTACTATTAATTTTACCGAAATATTCTGGTTTAAAGCCTCCCCTTTTAAGGGGATAATAAATAAAAATTTTCCTGTTCGTCAATCCTCTTATTTTCAATGAGAGGTAATTCTAAATTCTTAATTCTTGATCTAGGTACTTATTCAAATTTATGCTTGCTAGATAATGATTTCAGGTATATTCTAAATAGTCAAGAGTATATTTGAATAACTGTGCCTAAATTACTCTGAATAGTCAAAGCAGACTTATGAAATTAATCCATGTCAGAAACAGATCAAGCAACAAAACCTATTCAAAAAATTCTATTTGGTAGTCCTGGTACAGGCAAAAGTTATAAAGTACGGGAAATAGCAAATAATTACTTACAAATTCAATGGAATGAGCAGATAAAATCCTTAGAAAATACTATTAAAACTGTCTTTCACCCTGAATATACATATTCAGATTTTCTGGGAAAATTATTGCCACAAACTACTGCAGGTGGTGCTGTTATTTATAAATTTTATCCCGGTCATTTTCTTCAAGTCTTAGGATTAGCATATAAATATTTAATTGATGCTAGTAACCAAAATGTACTTTTGGTAATTGATGAATTAAACCGAGGAAATGCTGCTGCTATTTTTGGTCCGATTTTTCAATTGTTAGATAGAGAAATAGATAATTGGTCTACTTATGATGTGAATTTATCAGAATTAGAAATAGTCGCTTTGTTAAGGGCAATGGGATATGATGCTCAAACAACTGATAAAAATATACAGGTGGATGGAAGTAATTTTGATGTATTTTGTCAGATGACAAAAATGAAACTAGAAATGAATGATAATCAAGATGGTTTACGAGTCTTAGAAAATTTGACAACTCAGAGAATTTCGATTCCCAGAAATTTATCAATTATCGCTACGATTAATACTTCGGATGAGTCTATATATTATTTGGATAGTGCTTTTAAAAGAAGATGGGATTGGGAATATGTGGATGTACCTGGTTATGGAAGAGAAAAAACTAAGGATATCGTAATTGAAGGTAGGGATGAAAAATGGTTGGATTTTGTGAATAAGCTAAATGATTTTATTAAGGTTAATCATCAAGTGATTAGGCGCATCGAAGATAAACAAATTGGTGTTTGGTTTTTGAAGTCAGAGAATAATCAAGTTACTCAAGAATCTATAGAAAATAAGTTAATGTTTTATTTGTGGGATAGTGTATTTCCTAGAGATAGAAGACCTTTAGAAAATTTGTTGTCGAAGGGCGATCGCCAAAGTATTAAGTTAATTACTTATTCTGATTTTGTTGCTTTATCAGATAATTTTATTGATGGGATTATTTCTTGTGAATGGTTAACTTTTTGAATCACTTTTTTTGAAGATAAATAGTTGGTAGTGGTTTGGTCTCTAAACCTTTTTTCAAGGTACAAAGTAATTTGGAGAATTTACTTGTTGATGTTCTACCTTGATTGAATTTTGTCTGTTTACTTACCTGAATATTTTTGTATAAATATTCTACATAGGAATTTTTGCTCGCTCTGAAATTTAGGAGTCGATACTTCTATTACCTATGGAGTAATAGGAATTTTTGCTCACTCTGAAATTTAGGTAGTTGCTTCTATTGCGTATGTGGCAATAGGAATTTCTGCTCACTCTGAAATTTAGGTATTTGCTTTTATTGCGTATGTGGCAATAGGAATTTTTGCTCGCTCTGAAATTTAGGAGTCGATACTTCTATTACGTATGGAGTAATAGGAATTTTTGCTCACTCTGAAATTTAGGTAGTTGCTTCTATTGCGTATGTGGCAATAGGAATTTCTGCTCACTCTGAAATTTAGGTATTTGCTTTTATTGCGTATGTGGCAATAGGAATTTCTGCTCACTCTGATTTAGGTATTTGCTTTTATTGCGTATGTAGCAATAGGAATTTCTGCTTACTTAGATTTAGGTACTTGCTTTTATTGCGTATATAGCAATAGAAATTTCTGCTCACTCTTAGACTTGGATAGTCGATACTTTTATTGCGGATGTAGCAACAGGAATTTTTGCTGACTCAGATTTAGGTAATTGCTTTTATTGCGTATGGAGCAATAGGAATTTCTGCTCACTCTCAGATTTAGGTAATTGCTTTTATTGCGTATGGAGCAATAGGAATTTCTGCTCA
>NZ_JBNHER010000078.1:3348-13424 GCF_050015975.1 Dapis purpurea BLCC-M126
CTCAGATTTAGGTAATTGCTTTTATTGCGTATGGAGCAATAGGAATTTCTGCTCACTCTCAGATTTAGGTAATTGCTTTTATTGCGTATGGAGCAATAGAAATTTCTGCTCACTCAGATTTATGTATTTGCTTTTAACTTCCTGTAGAGGTTTGGAGGTTTGAAGAGGGTTTAGAGACCAAACCTAGGAAATTCTTTACTCTGAACAACATCTCCATATTTTCTTGTAATATTTTGGGAAATTGATCTAAAAATTTTCACCTAGTTTTGTATTTGAGCGATGGGAGGAATAAGGATAAAATAAGTCTTTGAGTTTGACGATTGCTAACGATTGGAGTTTTATAACACTTTTAAAAAAGAATGTAGAAATACATCTATCTGCGGATATGCCGAAAAATAGCTACTTCAATTCATTTTAAATAGGTATCTTTAATCATTTTCCCTTTTTTTTCAGTATTTACTTCTTCTAGCTTCTTATTTCTTCCTTCCTCCTTTCTCCTTCTTTCTTCTTCCTTCCTCAAAAAAATGATAAATTTTGCCGAAATAAAATCTCAAGTCAACCCTAAATATTCTTTTGTCGGAATTGAGAAAAAGAGAGGTAAGTTAATTTTTCATTTACCAAAAGGATTTACTCAGGACGATCCAAATATTGATAGATTCGACTTTAAATGTGAATTATTTTTCAAACTCTATAAACTCCTGAAAATTATCCAGAAAGTCTATCAAGAAAAAGGATATTTACAGAAAAATATCAAAGTTAATGACCGTGACGGTGTACTGCAACAGGAAGTGGGAAAAAAAGTTGTAGTTAACGATAATCAAGAAAGTATTTTTTATAGTAAACTTGATGCCTTAGATAATATCTTAGATATCTACGATGAGTTAAAAATATTAGCACTTGTCTCCCGTCTCAGTAAATCTGAAACAATAGACTATAGTAAAATTTATCGCTATCTTCATAAAGCAATTTTCCTAAATAATGGTGCAATATTTATAGATTTGATTGACGCACCTAGGCAACAAATATCTTATGAAGCGTCTGATATTGTAGCAATGTATTGTTATCTATTTAGTGAGATTCAGCAAAAATTAGGCGAAAATGTAAATCCCGAAATTGCTGCTTTATCTGCTAGGTTCCGGGAAAAATATATTGGAGATGAATATAGCTTGTTTAGCGAAACTCATTATCCATTAATTATCGAGACTTTGCGAGACGCTTTAGGAAAAATTGATAAATATACGCCGTTGAAAGATATAGATTATTGGGATTTTTACGATGCAATTGAAAAATTTTTATTCGGAGAGTTAGATGACACAAAAGACGGCAAAATCTGGGGATTTAATAATTTTCATAGTGTTTGGGAGGGAATCTGTTTAACTTATTTGCTCAAACAGACAAATTCATGTTTTGTCTGTTATCTGAATAGTCGATATATTGCCTCAGAAATAATTGCTCATTTGAGCTACAAAAACAGAATTATCGATCTGAGTAATATTTTCCACGTCAACGGTAAAGATATTTTTCCCGATGCTGTAATTCTTTCATTTCAGACTAAGGATAACCATTCAAATTCCGAAATTTCAGATTTAGTTCCATCTAAGACTTCATATCAAATTGAAAAAGTAAAAAATTGGAATGACTTACGCTACTACACGAGCTTCAAATGTAATAAATATCAATTAAAAATTGCCTCTGTTCACCAAAACCCTGAACTTAAAAATCATACCTTTTATGAGTTAGCTAAATTCTGCCAAGTTGAGGGAGATATACTGACGGTTCATTCTTTGCCAAATCAGTTTTATTCTTACTGGGAAATATTGGATGATTTTAATCTGGAACAATTACAAATGATGAAAAATTTGAATCATGTATTTTATCTAGCTTTGAAATTTGGCATCTTATCCTCTGAGAGATTTTTTCAACGCTTCATCGATTATGTATTGGGGTCTGACTCTCTGCTCAAAGATAATATATTTTATCTGTCATTATTTCGGGATAAAGATAGACTCCAGTCTCTCAAAGACATTAATCAAAGCTTTGGGAATTTCCTGAAAAAAATTATGAGCAAAATTTCCATCCAAATCATTGATATTAAATATGCTAATTTTGAGTATTATCTGAATCCAGGAAACCGAGAAGAAATTAAAAGTAGAAGTATTAGAAAACAGTTTGTCTATGAATATCTGATTCAAAATTATCTGGAAAATAATAAAAAGACTGTCAGAAGTTGGAGTATAAATAGTGAGTTTTGGCTGCCTATTTATAGAAAAAATTTGCCAGTGCTTACTCCTGGTACTAGATATATGGATAATTATGTGAAATTAACAGGGGTTAATATTATGAAAGTTATTGATAATTATATTGAGAGTTAAGAATTAAGAATTTAGAATTCAGAATTCAGAAGTTATTTGGGTAATGGGAATTAGAGTAACCCTTTGAAGAATTGAGAATCGCTCAAATAATAACTCCACAATCTATTTAATTATCATAATTTTCTAACCGTAAACTCGTTGTTTTAATCTATTAATTTATTGCTGTAAATCTAGACGTTATGATTCACCATAAATGCTATAACCAAGCAATTGTTGGATACATCTTTCATGGCGATAAGACTTCACATTATACTTTTTACACCTTTAAAATAAAACTTTATGAGTTTTTCTTCTAGCACAGTAAAATCAGGTTCACCACTTAGAGGAATTCTCAGTAACTCGGTTTTGCTGTTTTCATATTTCTCTAAAATGTCATCATATATACGTTCACCAATACCTATGCTATTACCCATATGCATTCTATCAAGCTCTGACTTGGGAAAATAATATTCAACATAAACTAAAACAACTTCACTTCCTGTTATATATCCCTCAAATCCAGGCCAGAATGGTTTATTTGCATATCTATAACCTATACCAAGAACTTTATTAGAAAATTTTAAATTCTTCCAATCTATTTCGGGATGTATAGTCAATTGTTTATCAGTTCTTAAAGTCACACCCCAAAATTTGGGTTCCTGTAGCTCAGAATTAAGTTCTTCAATTATCCCATTAACAATATCATAAATTTTTTCAAGAAATTTTTTAGCTGTATTTTCAAATAACTCCTTATCCATATCAGTTGATGCTTTATACTTAATCTCATCTAACAAAAATTTTTCATTATATTCTTTATTTTCTGACTCTAAAATATTTATTAAATTATCTTTAAGCGCAGGAATAGACTGCCAACGGGAATCTATTCCTATTTCAAAAGCTCTATCAAAAACCCTATTAATTTTGAATAATATATGTTCTGGTAAAGCTGATAATTTTTGTCTAGCTGTTTCAGTCTGATGTGGTTTATTTCCTTTTTCATCCAAAAGATGACGAGGTTCTTTTCCTGTTATTACAAAAAACAAAATGCCACATACTTGTGTTATATCTGACTTTTTATCTCTTTGTGAACCACTTTCTCGTTTATGCTCTGGAAGAATAAAAAACCTATTTCCTATATCCTGTCCTGTAGGTGTTAAATTTGTATCATCCTCTTTGTTGAAAGAAAGACCAAAATCTATTAATACTGGAGTAGTTAGAGAATCGTTTCTAACCATAATATTGTCAGGCTTAATATCTCTATGCACTACATCTCTTTGATGACAATATTCATACAATATCTAACAATTTAACTGTAAACTTGACAGCATCAAATATATCAATTACCCCCCTATCTGTAATAAACTTCTCTAAAGTGCTTCCTTCTATAAATTCAATCACCATATAGAGAGGAATATTTAAGTCTTCAAAAGAGTCGTAATTTGAATCAATTAATTTAGGTATTCCGGGATTTCTAAAAGTTTTGAGATTATTTACTTCTCTACTCATCCTGGCACGTCTTTCATAATCTTTTTGCTTATGAAGTATTTTGAGTACATACTCACCAGGAGAAAATGAATCATTTTTAGGTTTTACTAAAGAAGTTTCACCTTGACCACCTTTACCTATTTTTTCACTAATAGATTCCCAGTTTTCATCCCAAGGTTTTTTCTTGTTTTTGCCCATACAAAAATTTTAGTATATAATAGGAAAAAGCCTTATATTATCAAGACTTACGTAGGGGTACTATATATAGAGTGCAAAAACTATAACGTTATAGTTTTTAACACTACATACATTATCTCTGCGTAAGTCCTAATTATTATAGCAATCCTAAATAGGTTGTGAAAATCAAACAGTAAATAACAAAACTGAAACTCCTACCTGTTCCCAAAAAAACAGTAAGATTTTTGATACAAATAAGATAGAATTGCTATATTGACAAAATTGCTGCTGATTTTGATATAACGATGTCTGAACTTTAGGATACTTTAGGAAAATGATTTTATTCAGTAGTCATATTTTTAATATGATTTATTAACCATTCATTGACTAAAATTTGTACGTCAATTTTTCTCTGTTCAGCAATTAGTGCAAGAATCTTTCCCCCATGGTTTTACCTCACTAAACTGGAATCCGCTGTATTTTTTTTCTCCTGAAAAGGAGAAGCTTTAAAGCTTTAGGAATTAATTATTAATTAAATTAGCGATCGCCTCCTCAGACAACTCTTCAATATTATTCAAAACTACCTTTGCACCTGCCTCCAATAATTTAGCACTATAAGCATCTTGCCTTTCCTCACTTTCCTGCACATGGGGAGGCAACACACCTACCCCAACCCAAGTTCTCGATGGCATCTGTTTCCGAGCATTTTCCACCGTATACATATCTCCCACCGTATCCCCAGCATAAATCACAGGTAGATTTTCAGCCAAACCATTTTGCTTTTCCAACTCCTCAACTACTGCAAATAAACCTGTTGGGTCAGGTTTTCCCGGTGCATCCTCCATCGCCACTACCACAGGAGAACTCATACCTAACTTTCCCTCCAAAACATAAGCAACTTCAGCTCGCATTGCTCCACTAAAAAATCCCCAAGACAACCCTGCTGCCGTCAACTCCTCAAAATAACCAGAACTTACCAACAACGGTTCCGAACAAATATAACCATTCCAGTTATCCTCATCTAAACCCCGATAACGAGACTGAAAAAAAGCTACTAACTTTTGATAATCTAAAGCTATATCCTCCCGTTTTTGACCTTGGCCTTCAAAATGACGATAAACTAACTCCCGCGAAGCCTCCCAGTCATTATTCCAAACACCCTCAGACTTAAGCTGGTCAATATCCGCCAAAGTGGGGCAAAATGCGCCGGACGTACAATGCTTGACTGTATCGGCGATCGCCCGTCGATAAGATCCACCCACATCCCGAATCACACCATCGATATCGAAAACCAAGATTGCTTTATTCATCATCAAATTTTTATGGTAAAATGAAATTTTGTGTGTCTAAAGTTTTAAAATTAGCCTAAAATTGGCTCAGGAGGTAAATTGTCCAAATTTATACTAAAAGTAGTCTGGTTAGACGATAATGTAGCACTTGCTGTAGATCAAGTGGTAGGAAATGGTACCAGTCCTTTAACTTGTTACTTTTTCTGGCCTCGGAATGATGCTTGGGAACAACTAAAAACAGAAATGGAAGCCAAGCATTGGATTTCAGAAGTAGACAGGGTGGATCTTCTGAATAAGGCTACTGAAATAATTAACTATTGGCAAGAGGAAGGCAGAAGACGACCACTTTCAGAAGCTCAGGCAAAATTTCCAGAACCAGAGATAGTTTTTGCAGGTACTAATTAATCAAGTCAAAACTCAAAAGTCAAAAGTCAAAATTAACTAAGAATTTTAGTAAAGTCTAGGGTTGTCGGAAGTGAAGCGGCGATCAAATAAATTAATCTCCAGGAGAAATGCAGATTCTGATCAGAGAAAATCTCACAACTTGACTGTTATGCCAAAGATTGCCATAGGGCATAATGATGGGGTAAATTCAGAAGTCAAAAGTTAAAATTAACAAGCCAGAATCTGCTAATGAACCAGGAACAGACATTACCAATAAGTGACCAACTGCCACTTGTAACTTCTCCAACTATTCTGAAAAAAGCTATTGTATATAAGCTTGATAGCTATATTTCAGGTCGTGGCGAGTTGGTGCTTCCCTGTCTGCCTGGTATGCTTGACTATTATATAAATATTGTAGAAAATTTATTTTTTCATCTGGGTAGACCAATGCCCGCTGAAAGAAAACAACAGTTGCGTCAAATGATCGAAAAGAGGTTGATAGAAGGGTTTAATATTTCTGCAACTTCTATGTTAGTTATTCAATATGAATTAGTGAAACCTCCCAAAAAAGGTATAGCTTGTCAAGTAAGTATTCGCACTCCAACTTTGGGAGAACAGTATAAGTCTTGGATAGATAAAAGAAAGCCTCCTTTATTTGGTTCTCATCCTGATGCTAAAGTATTAGCAACTGTGGGAGAATTTGGCAAAAATTCTGTCTTGAAAATATTAGATGTGGGAGGAGGAACAGGTAGGAATGCTTTACCTTTGGCGCGAAAAGGTCATTATGTAGATGTTTTAGAGTTAACGCCTGCTTTTATTGAACAGTTACAAACAGCGATCGCTACAGAAAATTTATCAATGAATGTGATAGAGGGAGATATTCTCGAACCACTGACAAGGTTGCGACCAGCTTTTTATCAGTTGGCGATCGCTACAGAAGTAGTATCTCATTTTCGGGATGTAGACGACTTGCGGTTATTTATGGCAAAAATGTCTGATGTTATTTGCTCTGGTGGTTTACTTATATTCAATATATTTTTGACAGTAGAGGAATATGTGCCGGATAAATTGGTACGAGATATGGCGCAGTTATGTTGGTCGAGTTTGTTTACTTCTGAAGAGTTGACAAAAGCGATGGAGGGTTTACCTTGGGTAATCGTTTCTAATGAGTTAGTTATAGAATATGAACGTCAACATTTACCAAAAACTGCATGGCCTCCCACAAGTTGGTTTGAAAGTTGGGCGACTGGTAGAGATATATTTCCCTTAGCCAATGGTAAACCACCTCTAGAGTTACGGTGGATATTATGTCAGCGGGTGTAGTAAACCATCAAGTGGAAGTTTCTAGTTCCCACGAGCGTATCCTTTACATCAATTTTTAGGATATTAATATCAATATGAAGCTGGAATATGGGGATTATTTAAAGTTGAACCTCTCTCAATTAAATATTGACATCTATCTCTTAAAATCGAAAGCATTCTTTCAGGAGAGTAGCCAAATTCTAAATCCATTTTATTTCGGTATTCTTGGATTGTATATTGTCTTTTTTGCAGACTTTGAGCATCTTCGAGTGTATAAACTTCTTTTTCCCCAACAATTTCATATAGTAAAGATATGCTAATTAACTCTGGTATTAATTGAGCAAGTTTATAATCTAATGCAACATAAGCTGATTTTTCACTAATCCAAGGAGCCATCATTTCAGGGGAAGCATACAAGCAATATTTTAGGGTTTTACCACCTTTTTCATAGAAACCAAATAACCAATGTTTTCCCCTCAATTTTTTAATATGTTCCAGTCCAAAATCTCTAACTGTAGTTACCGAATCATTAATAATTATTAATTAAATAATTCAGCAATATTCGCCTCCCCTTTCAAGGGGAAAAAAGTGCTAGGACATTTCCTTATATTCAATTCCGTAACGGTTTTAACCAGAGGTAATTATCCATTATCAATTATCAATTAATGAACTCTAGCATGAATGCCTGTGATAAAAATAATTTTTCATACCCACCTACTGATTTTTATTGAAGCATTAAAAATAACTATAACTAATCAGCCCAAATAACCAATTTCCCAGAGTAGAATGAATAAAAAAATTATATAATTCTCCAGATTTCCATAACTCTTGTAGCCGTGTTCCATGATAACCAAATAAAACTAGAAAACAAAAAATATGAAACTGATTATTTTGAATTAAGGGTATATAAAATGCCAGGATTTTTCGATTATTTATTAATTCCAAAATTAGATGTAAACCTGCAACTAGAAACACAGCAAAAAATACAGGCCCAAATAAATGATAAGTAATTGCTTGACTAAAATCTCCTCGTGCAAATGCCATCAAAGAGCGAGTCAACCCCCATCCAGGGCAAGGAATACCAACATAACGCAGCAGTGGACATCCTAGAAATGGTATTTTCAAACCCAAATTAAATAGGTAACTACCAATAATAGGAATAAGAGCGATCGCCAGATAAATATATCTTTGACTTCGCTCTTTATTAGATAAAATTTCAGAATACTTTTCCATTCAATTTCTTTATCGACTACGCAACAAATCCCAACCAAAACAAGTGAGATAAATTAGAATTGTTGCCATTTGTTGAAAGATGACTAATTCGACAGTTTTAAGCAAGAAATTGGTCTCTGATTGAGAATAACCAACCATTGATCCTCCTGCCAGAATTGCAATCAGTATTAAAAAAATTATTTTCCTGTACTTAAGTTTGAGCATCATTCAATTTTTTCCTATTATTTTTTAAGTCAATGCTACATATCCAAAGACAAATAAAACTGCACAAGGAATGATACATATCAACAATAACCAGGGAGATTTTTCCAACTTATTAAAAATTCTCACCCAAGCCATAATTAATTTAATTGCAGCAATAATATTAATACATGGAATCAAAGACAAAATTGTCCATAAAACAGGATTTTCCTCATCACCAGCTTTAAAATTAATGTATGTACCTAAAATTGGAATCCAAGCATACCACGCATTTTCAACATTTAATTTTTGGTAAATTTTATAGCAGAAAAATGCCATTATTAAGTATCCAACGAGACCACCTCCAACTTGAGTTGGTTCTACCTCTGGTACTTCTGGTATTTGATTTGTTGCTTCCTGTGCCAATAAAATTGGTAACATCATACCAATGCCTGAATTAATCCATGAAAATTCACTCAAATATAGCATTTGTCCTCATCCATTAAAATTAATAACAATTGAAGTTTTCATCTATACTAAGCAAACTTTAATACTCAAAATATTAGAAGCATTAAAATTTTGTTTTTTTTTTAAGAATTTAACTTATATATACCTAGCTGTAAGTTGAACTAATTTTAATAATTAAACAAATCATATTTTCTGATAAAAGACTCAATATTTTCATAAATATGGAGATTTTCACTATAACTAAATCCACCATGATCGCCCCCTGGAATAGTTAATAATTGATTCGGTACATTAGCTTGATTAAGTGCTTCGTGAAATCTTACTGCATGATTATATGGCACACTTAAATCAGCATCACCGTGAACAGTAAAAATAGGCGGCATTTGAGAATTTACATAATTTATCGGAGAAACACGTTCCGCTATTTCTAAGCGATCGTTCTGGTTTCCCATCCACTCCAGAGCATAATCTCGAATATTTGCTCCCTCCAGCAAATCTTTGACATCAGTAATACCATACCAATTGACGATAGCTGCTACTTTTAAGTCCTCATCACCTGGGCAATAAGAGTCAAAACCAGCATCAGGAGTTAACAAAGCAGTTGTTATCGCTAAATGACCACCAGCAGAAAACCCACTAAGAATAATTTTTTCAGGATCAAAATTGTATTGTTGAGCATTCCTAATCACCCAACGTAAAGCACACCGACAGTCTGCTACTGCTGCAGGCGCTAACGACTGTGCTGCTAAACGATACCCCACATTGACAACAGAAAGACCCATTTTTAGATATGGCAATAAAAAAAATAACTCCACTTCTCTGGGGCGATCTACCCAACCGCCACCATGAATAAAAATTACTGTTGGTTGTGATTTAGGGGCGAGAGACTGATAAATATCTAACTGCAAATCGTAATTATTAACAGTCAAATATTTAATATTTTTGTAAATGCGATAGTTATTTGAAAATGCCAGTATTTTACTAGCAGGATCTGATAGTATTTTCCAAGTATTAATCGGTAGAAAGCTATAGCCGAAAAACACTCCTTGAGATGATACTTTAGATAGATATTTTTTCAACATTACTTTTAGTGTTAATATAAATTTATTCTAGAAATTTTAAGTTAATATTTTTAGGGAATGTTTGTCAAGGTTACCGAATAATTATTAATTATTAATTAAATAATTCAGGTTTAAAGCCTCCTCTT
>NZ_JBNHER010000079.1:0-15232 GCF_050015975.1 Dapis purpurea BLCC-M126
TTAACCAGAGGTAATTATCAATTATCCATTATCAATTATCAATTAATGAACTGTTGCCTGTTGCCAGTTAAGTGTTCCCTAAAAAGCAGTAAGATTTTTGCCACGAATAAAATAGGATTGCTATATATTTATACTTTTAAGGAACATTTACATTCTCACACCGGAATTTCTGCACCTTTAGCTAAACTCCAAACTTGAATACCTGTCTCAGAGCGAGAAATTGCCTGTTGCCCGTCAGGAGTAAATCCTAAACCACTGATGATATCTTCATAATCAAGTCTGTGGATAGGACAAAGTGGAGAAGGACGACAGCTACTAAGTTCCCAAACCCTGACAATGTTTGTCTCTACAGCAGAGACTCCATAACTCCAGATAGTAGTTATGGCAGCTTGATAAGGTACTTCATATCCTGGAAACATAAAAGGTAGAAAGCATTTTTTTACTGTCAGACGTGTTTATAGATCGAATAATTCTAGGGATAAAGGACTCATTATGCAATCAGCAACTTCTTCTTGCATTAAAACGATCGCCTGCTTGCTGTCTGGAGTAATAGTAATAGAATTTCTAACATCCATATCGCCATCAGTAAAGTCATGGACAAATCCAGTTTGCTTCTCCAAGTCTAAAAAGATATTCTGTCCGCCGTAATCATAACGAACATCTAAAACTAACCACCTGCGATTAGGAGAAGTCGCAGCTACAATAATTCTATTACCAAAATAACTTCTTGTTTCTTGAATAAAATCATTGATATCATGTCCGGTAGCATTGGTATTGTATAAAGAAGGTAAGGAAGAAGGAAGAAGGAAGAAGAAAAAAAGGTTTAAAAGCTGGAAAAAACTTAAATTTTCTGTAGATATTCACTCTATCTTTTACGCAAACAATACCAGCGGACATGATATTACGTACAATAACCCAGAAACCCAGTTTTATTATCAATGTTTATGGTTCAAACCAAAGATTTATCGTAGTAACCGGGTTTCTTTGGGTAAGTCTTATTGGGAATTAGTAAGGTTTGAGATTAATTTTCGGAGATGTCTATTAACTGCCCTAGTCTGACTATCTGAAGGTACTTAAGCAACCTATTTATGAATAGAATGCAGAGAAAAATTAAATATATTTCTGCAATAATAATTCCAATTTTTCCTTAGTTGTAGCAGGTACTTTATCCAAAGGAGTCAAAATAGCATTTTTCAAAGCTGAATGAGAATCAGAAACAAACTGATCTTCACTCAACCTCCGCACAGTTTCCTGAATAACTTTTTGGGCATTCACAGCATTCTTCTTTAAATTATTAATCACCATATCTACAGTCACGCTATCATGCTCGTCATGCCAACAATCATAATCTGTAGATAAAGCTAGAGTTGCATAAGCTATTTCTGCCTCCCTTGCCAACTTCGCCTCTGGCAAGTTTGTCATCCCGATAACTGTTGCACCCCAACTACGATATAAATTTGACTCCGCCTTGGTAGAAAAAGCAGGACCCTCCATACATAAATAAGTGCCACTGCGATGTACATTTATATCTGCTAAGTTCAAACTTTCCGCAGCATCCGCCAGCATTTTTGCTAGTTGAGGACAAGTAGGATTTTCAAAAGTAATATGTGCTACTATTCCTTCACCAAAAAATGTAGATGGCCGACCTTTTGTGCGGTCAATAAACTGGTCTACTACTACTAAGTCTAGAGGTTTGACTTCTTCTTTGAGAGAACCTACTGCAGAAGCAGAGATTAAATATTCTACACCTAGACTTTTCATACCATAGATATTGGCACGAAATGGTAATTCAGATGGTAATAAAGTGTGGTTGCGATCGTGTCTGGAGAGAAATGCTACTCTTGTTCCTTCTAAAGTACCAACAATAAAAGCATCAGAAGGGGAGCCAAAAGGAGTATTTACCTTTATCTCTTCTACATCTTTAAGTTCTTCCATTTTGTATAAACCACTACCACCAATAATGCCAATCTTTACTTCAGTCATGCTTTGATTACCTGATATTCCTCTTACTCCAATATTTTATATCATCTCTGGTTAAATACCTACAAATAATTAGTAATAGGGAACAGAGAATAAGAAATAAGCAACAGGTAATAGCAAATTCCCATAAAGATAGTTACAGTAAAATCTTCTGCAAAACTATAACTATTCAGATATTTCTGCACTTCCTAACACCTAAGCATATACCAACAAACTTAATGTACCAACATTTGTATGAAATAGATATCACACAGAGATATTTAGTAGGAGAACAGTTTGATTACGATCAATCGAGCGGAATTGATGTTACCGGATATGGGTTCCTATTATTTCGCGCCAACTTAGTGTTTACTAATAGACATCTCCAAAAATAAAAAATTAAATCAATTCCATACGCATAAACCGTCAATTCTTTCCTCTTACAGCGGTTTTCATATGAATAAACCACAATCATACTGATTCATTACTCCTTACTCCTTACTCCTACAACATTTTTGTGGTCTACTCAACTGAAAAGCACTGTATGGGGAGGGGTTAGGGGTGGGTTCCCTACTCCCTACTCCCTCTTTTTTGGTTTTGGTAAATCATAGGATGAAATTTGTGGAGGTAATCCCTCTGTGATTGCCTCTAATCATTAATTAGGGTAGGCACAGAGCTGATATACCAAAAGATAAATCATCCTATCAATTACCAACGTCATATTTTTTGTTAAAAAGCATACAAAAATTGTATATTCTGATTAAATACGCAATTATCCGTAATCTTTACCAAATCTTCATAAAAACTACCGGACTTTTATCGTAATGTAGTGAAAGATCTATTGGTAGTTGATATCAATATCATATCTTTGTTTTTCTCTGGCCCACAGTTTTTTTGATCTTTCTGGGGGTATCTACTATTAATATAATATTTTTTTTGTTTCAAAATCATCTAATTTTAGTTAAGAAAAATGAACAATTCCAAAGTTAAAGCCAGAAATGTTCCAATAGAATCAGTTGTCAAAAATATTTTAGCAGTGCGGAAAATTTCCGCCAGCGATCGCCAGGTTTTAAGATTGGCTTTATTCTCGCTTCATTCTTTAAGTATCACAGAACAAGACCAAATTCAAACAATTTATGAAGAATTAGAAGCAGGACGAATTAGTCTGATAAAGTAATCGGAATTGTAAATTTATGCCAAGTTTATTAGTTATAAGCATTGAGTATTAGTTTAAAGTTTAGAATTAATTCTTAATTAGAGGAAAAACATATCTTACCCTTGCTAATAACTATATTGTAGTAGTTTATAATTGATTACACCATTTCATCATAGATTCTCCTTGGGAGCTAAGTAAAATCAATCAACGTCGGTTATAAATAATTAACAAACCTTCTCGCTCCAAAGTTGAGTACAGGATTTAGTTTGATTTTAGATAATTCTGGACATCAAAAAAGCGCACCGCCTGCGCTGAGGTTTCCTCAGCGTAAAGACGGAGTAAGAAGTGGTAATTTTATGTCCGGAGTAGACCGACAATATATTAGACAAATCAGCACAACAGATAACATCATAGTGACTGTAATAAGTCATTATGCGGAATTTTGATTTTTCCTTTGTAAGTTTAAATAAGAAGTAATTAAACTTATATTATTGGAGAATATATAAATGTTTAGAACAGTTGCTCTAGTTTTACTAGGAACCTCTGTTGGTTTTGGATTTTCTATGGTAAGCGATGGTAATGGGTTTGCGATTAAAGTACCTCAAATAGATGCAGGAAAATTAGAATGTCGTTGGTTACCTGAAGATACTTCTAACAACTCTTTCAATAGAGAATTCTTAGAACCAAGGTATTAAATTTACTCTCGACATTTGACATAAATCATTAAACTTTTGTGATAATAGTCAATAGATAGGATTCCTATATAGGTTGTATAATTTAGATAATCCTAAAATATCAAGCTTTTATGACAAGATCTACTCATGGTATTAGTTTTAATGTTATCAGGACTTACGCATTAGGTAGGAAAAACTAGAATTTGAGATTGCTTTGCTGAGATTGCTTTCCTGTTGGTCGTAATGAGGAAAATAGGCTGTACTACATAAGTCCTAGTTATTTTATAAAGTTTTAACTTGTTACCACTTATTTAGGACCAAAATAGCATTTCTCAATACTTCGTTTATTTGATAAATGCGATACATTCTGTAAATGTCTATAATAGGAAGTCCATTTGAGCAAATTACTTTCAATCAGGTAATATACAATTATTGAGATTGGCATTACTCAGATTAATCCCACTTAAATCAGCATCACTGAGATTGACACCATTGAGGTCGGCATTACTAAGATTAGCACGACTAAGATTTGCACCACTTAAATCAGCATCTTTGAGATTTGCATAGCTAAGGTCAGCATAACTCAGGTTAACACCACTAAGATCGATACCACCTAAGTTAACACCCCATAAATCAGACCCCATCAAGTTAGCACCATTGAGAATGGCATTACTAAGAATGGTATGTCGCAGGTGAGTGCGACTAAGGTCAGTTTCACTTAGGTTAGCACCCTTGAGATTAGCACTACTAAGATTAACACCACCCAAGTTAGCATTACTCAGATTAGCATTTTCTAAATTGGCATCCCACAAATCTGCTACTCGCAGACTCGAACCACTCAAGTTGGCCTTGCTAAGGTTAGCACGACTGAGATCAACACTATTTAATTGACTATTACTGAGGTCATTACCTTGTAAGTTTTTAACTGTTATTTTTTCATTAACAATTTGCCAAACTGTATACCATTTTCGATCTATTCTAGTTGTTTCACGAAGTTTTACACCCTTGAGGTTAACCCAACTGAGATCTGCATTTTCCAGATGGGCACCACTTAGATCAGCATCACTTAGATCAGCGTTACGAAGATCGGCACCACTTAGATCGGCGTTACGAAGATTAGCACCACTTAGATCGGCGTTACGAAGATTAGCACCACTTAGATCGGCAGCACTAAGGTCAGCTTCATTGATTTTAGCACCATCAAGTTGAGCATTGGAAAATTTAGCAGCACTGATATGAGCATTGATGAGGTTAGTATTACTAAGATTGGCATTACTGAAGTCAGCAGCACTTAAATCAGCACTACTGAGGTTGGCATTTCTTAAATCTGCGCTATTGAGGTCAGCAGCAGTGAGGTTAGCGTTGGTCATTTCCGCATCGTTGAGTTTAGCTGCAATTAGTTGAGCTACACTCAAATTAGCTCCATCTAAATAAGCTCCTGTTAGATTAATGGCTTTCATGTTAGCATTACAAAGATTGGCATTTCTGAGATTTGACCGACTATAATAGTTGTTCCTAATGTTTTCTAATCCTTTTCTCGGAGATAGAGTATGGCAATACTCTGTACCTAAATCAGCCGACTCTAGGTTAGCACCGCGGAGATTAATATTTTTTAAGTTGATACCCCGAAGATCAGCATCACTGAGGTTGACTCCTTTGAGATCCTTATTTATACGTTGTTGATTGACAATTTTCCAGACTAAATGCCATTTATGATCTAGTTTGGTTAAATCATTGATTTTTGTGTTTCGGAAGTTAGCACAGTTAAGATTTGCACCTCTAAAATCAGCATTACTAAGGTCACTATTTTCGAGATTAGCATGGCATAGATTAGCATTACTCAAATTACTCCCACTGAGGTTAGCATTACTTAGGTCAGTATTTTTCAAGTTAACATTATGGAGTTTAGCAGCACTAAAATTACTCCCACTGAGGTTAGCATTACTCAGATTAACATCTCTAAGTTTAGCAGCACTGAGGTTAGCATTACTTATATTAACACCTTCAAGATCGATGCTGATTAGATTAAGATTTTTGAGGTCTTTACCAATAGCTTTATGATTAACTATTTCCCAGATTAATAACCATTTACTATCAAGTTTTGTTGCCTCATTTAGTTTACTACCCCTCAGATTTATACCTCTAAGTTTACTACCTCTTAAGTCTGCACGACTAAGATTTGTATTAGCTAAATTAGCATTAGTTAGATTGGCAAGACTGATGTCGGCACCACTCAAGTTAGCACCACTTAAATTAGCATTACTTAAATTAATACCCCTAAGTTTGGCAACACTAAGATTAGCATTTTCAAGATTAGTATTTTTGAGGTTAGCATCTTTGAGATTTGTACCTCGTAGATTAGCTTCTAATAGATTCGCATTTTTGAGATTAATACTACTCAGATCGGCATCTTTGAAATAGGCAAAACTAAAATTTATACCCTGTAGGTCTAAACCAGTGAGGTTTACATTTCTCATATTGGCTCGGATAAACCTCCGTTTCCCAGCGGCGTATAGCTCTAGTATTCTGCATACATCCCAAGTATATTGGGATAATGCTAGTTTGGCTTTAGGTTGTTCCTGTTCCAGTAGTATTGAATATGCTGCCCATTGTACTTCTGCTGAAATATCCTGTAAGGCCACAAGTAACAAATCTAATCCTGCATCTCCATGTTTGATAGTTTCAGAGACTGCTGCTACTCTTAATTCTACTTCACCATATAGTAAACATTCTTTGACTGCTTCGAGACTATAGAGCATAGGGGTGGTAGATTTAGCTATATTAGTATCTAATATAGGAATTTGATTCAGGGGGTTATTCATTTTCTTTGACTTCATCTGCATATCCAATAACTTTACCTGAAAATTAATATTTTTACATATTCAGTGATTCTTTATTTTCTACTTACTCACTTTTTCTAATCTTGGAACTGCCTAAACAACTATTGATAAATTGACCTTAAATTAAATATTAGAGTCCATTTTTAAATTTGTGTAGATTAAACTTGAGAATTATAGTTTTAAGGTAAGCATCCAACTGTCACCTACCAGGGATTAGCTTCATACAAAATAAAGTCAAGTCCTGGTATTAAAAGATTGAATTACCAAGTTTGAGTATAGTCAAAATCACATTTGAAAACTTTAGATATTCACTGCAAATGTGTCAAATAGACATTCCCAAGCTAATTGCTGATCGCTAATAACTGAATACTTAGGTTTTAAGACTTTTAATGTTCGACAAAAAAATATATTTTGATAAAATCAAAGATGTTCCATCATGCTTAAATTAATTACTTGAGTATTGAATGATAATCTAAATGAATAGATAAAGTATAATGTTTAACAACTATCAAGACATATTTTTTGCAGTAGTTGGTGATGTCCACGGCTATATTTACACAATGATTGATTTACTACAGCAGTGGGAAAATTCTTCTAATCAACAGCTTGCATTTATTCTCCAAGTAGGAGATTTTGAACCCCACCGCCATGAAGCTGATTTAGCAACAATGGATGCACCTACAAAATATCGTAAATTGGCAGACTTTCCCGACTTTTATGAACAAAGAGCAATTTTTCCTTGGCCTATCTGGTTTATTGGTGGTAATCATGAGCCTTATGGTTTTTTAGACCAATTTAATACAGGTACAGAAATTACTCATAATTGCTATTATCTTGGTAGGGTCGGCTCGTTGGTTTTGGCAGGTCTAAAAGTTGTAGGAGTTTCTGGTATTTATCAAGAGGAAAAATTTCATTTTGATAGACCTAAAGTTTCCCAAATTAGCAGCTATTCTAATAAAGATTATATTATCTTTACAGAAGCAGAAATTATTCAAGCTTTAGGCTATAAATCTACAGATATTTTGTTATTACATGACTGGCCTGCTAATATCATAAATCCTGTAGATGCTGAAGAGTTTGAACAGCAATGTAGGAGTAGATGTTATTACGATCTAGTAGGAAATGAATATGCAAAAATGTTAGTATATGAGTTAAAACCAAAGTTAGTAGTTTGTAGTCATTTGCATAAAATTTATCGTAACAAAATATCACTAACTTCCGGAAATTTGACAGATATTTTTTGTCTGGCAAATGTTCAGTCAGGAGCTGATGCAATTGCTATATTTCATCTGAGTAAAACAGGGAAAGTTACAGAGTTTACTCAAAGAAAGATAGAGAGTAGGAGGTAGAATAATTAATAATTAATTATTACCTCTTGTTATAAAGAAGAGGATTGAGCTAAAGGAAATTTATTTCTCCATGAATGGAGAGGATTTATAGCTTAATTTTTTAGTAAAGTTTTGCCTTCTATGATGAGCTATTCCCAATCCTATAAGCTATCAATATATATCATTGTTTCCCTTTTTTTCTTCCTTCTTCCTTCTTACTTTTTCCTTCTTACTTCTTCCTTACTTTATATGATAACTCAAACTTTACCCCTAATAAAAGACTCAGAACGTTTAGAAAATCGACTCAAAGAAATTCCCCAAACTCCGGGAGTTTATTTAATGCGCGATAGTAGCGATCGCATCCTTTATATTGGCAAATCTAAAAAGTTGAGAAACCGAGTTCGTTCCTATTTTCGAGATGGTAAAAATCATACTCATCGTATCAGCTTAATGGTACAACAAATAGTAGAAATTGAATTTATTGTTACAGATACAGAAGCTGAAGCTTTAGCATTAGAAGCTAATCTTGTAAAACAACATCAACCATACTTTAATGTCTTACTCAAAGATGATAAAAAATATCCCTATCTTTGCATAACTTGGTCGGAAGATTATCCCAGAATTTTTATTACGAGAAAGCGCCGATTAGGTAAAGTTAAAGACCGTTATTATGGCCCATACGTTGATACTAGACTCTTGAGAAATACCCTAAATTTAGTCAAACGAATTTTTCCCCTACGTCAAAGACCAAAACCTTTATTTAAAGACCGGCCTTGTCTCAATTATGATATTGGTCGCTGTCCGGGAGTTTGTCAGACATTAATTACTCCAGAGGAATATCATAAAATTGTGCAAAAAGTGGCAATGATTTTTCAAGGTCGGAGTCGAGAATTGATCGATATATTGAATACTCAAATGGAAAAAGAAGCCGAATCTCTAAACTTTGAGAAGGCCGCAGCTATTCGCGACCAAATTAGAGATTTGAATTCTCTAAATGCTGACCAAAAAGTTTCCTTACCAGACGACCAAATTTCTAGAGATGCAATAGCTTTAGCTGGAAATAATCAAATTGCTTGTGTTCAAATATTCCAAATTAGAGCAGGAAAATTAGTAGGTAGATTAGGATTTATTGCTGAAATTCCTAATTTAGGAACAACAGAAATTCAGGAGTTAGGATCAATTTTGCAGCGTGTTTTAGAATCTCATTATCAAATAGTAGATTCCGTAGAAATTCCTACAGAAATTATTGTGCAAAATGAGTTGCCTGAGGGTGAATTTTTGCAAAATTGGTTGACAGAAAAGAAAGGTAAAAAAGTAGAAATATTTGTGCCACAACGCCAAGGAAAAGCAGAATTAATTGAAATGGTAAAAAAGAATGCTGAGTATGAGTTGGCGCGGTTAGAAAAAATGAGAGATCGCAATAATGAAGCTATGACAGACTTAGCAGAAATATTAGATTTGCCAGAGCTACCTCACCGGATAGAGGGTTATGATATTTCTCACATTCAAGGTTCGGATGCAGTAGCATCGCGGGTAGTATTTATTGACGGTTTGCCAGCAAAACAACATTATCGACATTATAAAATAAAAAATCCAGAAGTCTATTCAGGTCATTCTGATGATTTTGCGAGTATGGCAGAAGTTATTGGGCGACGGTTTCGCGATTATGAAAAACAACCGACTACAGAGAAACCAGACTTAATAATGATAGATGGTGGGAAAGGGCAACTTTCTGCAGTAGTGGCAGTAATGGAAGAGATGAATATATTAGGAGAAGTGCTGGTTGTGAGTTTAGCAAAACAACGGGAGGAGATTTTTTTACCAGGGGAGTCGCAACCGTTAAAAAGTGACGCCGAACAACCGGGGGTACAGTTGTTGCGGAGGTTGCGAGATGAAGCGCATCGATTTGCCGTGAGTTTCCATAGGGAGAAAAGAAGTCAGAGAATGAAGCGATCGCGCTTAGATGAGATTCCTGGTTTAGGACACCATCGACAAAAGTTGTTATTGGGACATTTTCATTCCGTTGATTATATTAGGATGGCAACAGTAGAACAATTGGCGGAGGTGTCGGGGGTTGGACCAAAATTGGCACAGCAGATTTACGATTATTTTCATCTGTAGCGCAGGCATTTTGCCTGCCATATTCCAGTAGGGAGTGACATAAGTATCTTTTTCAAGATACTAAATGGGTTTGATAAGATGCGAAGTTGCTAGCCTTTGACTATCCTCATCCAACTTTTCCTTATTCAATGCTAATAATCATAAGGATTTTTAGGCTTAGGAATTGATTCTATTTCTGTTGGCAAAATTGTTAATTTACGTTGACCTCTCAACTCCTCAGTAATCATTTCTCCTTTTATTATGAACCAACTATCTTGAGGATATTTACTCCGACTTCTACCTTCTGGTAATTTAACAGGTAATCCCACCGGATAAGCATCAGCAGCACAGCAAGTCAGAATAAATCTAGATATCCAGAAATATTGCTCGGATAATCCCCGGGGATAAATTACAAATCCAGTTACTTTAACTTTTTGACCATTATAAGCATCTGGCTCTGGATAAACATTTAAAGTCCTGATCCATTCAATTAGCGATCGCTCTTCTGGTTTAGTTGCAGTCCGAAATTCTTGAGGTTGAGTTCTCGTTACTGGCAAAGATTCTGTTAACCCTCTTTGTAATGCAGTTTGACTAGTAAAAACTTGAGGAGTAATTGTTAAAGCTAGTAGAGCAGATATTAACAGTAAACCACTACTCCAACCAGGAGGAAATAAGTTAATATGTTGATTTTGAATTATAATAAATTCTTGTTTTGATTGACTGGAGAGTCTCTGTTTTTTACTAATATTCCATAACTCCCATATTTTGCATCCACCTAATATTAATAAAGTGATTCCAGCGCCAAGAGTTAAACCAAAATAACGGGGATGAATCAATATATATAACTTTCCTGTCAGCCAATAATTTATCAACAAAAAACCCCAAGCCAAAATTGCTGTCGCATCCAACCAAGGTTCATATCGTTTAAGTAGAGAAAACAATGATTTTTCAGCCTTCATATAAAAATTATTTCTGTAAATTATGAGCTAATTCAACTTAAATACAAGTTCACAATCAAAGCCATAATAAATGTTAACTGTGCTGCCAATATCATTAAATAAATCACAGCTCGTGACCGAAAAAATGATAATAATAAACCCACAGCTTTAATATCAATCATCGGTCCAAAAACTAAAAAAGCTAATAGAGAACCACTGGTAAAAGTTGCAGCAAATGACAAAGCAAAAAAAGCATCTACAGTCGAACAAATAGAAACTACTGCTGCTAAAGCTAGCATAGCAATAATTGAAGTAACTGGACCTTGACCAAGATTCAGAATAAGTTCACGGGGAGCAGCAACTTGAATCAGCGCAGCGATCGCACTCCCAATGACTAATACTCCTCCCAACTCCCGTAACTCCTGCACCATACTATTTAATAAAGACAAAAGTCGCTGTTTATCAGGAACAACGAAGAGAGATGTCCAACCTATACCTTTATTAGTAGATGTTTGACTGGTAATCCCCAAAGACTGACCTTGAGCAACAGATGTCGTCATTGAGCCTGGCCAAAGTCCCATAGATTCTAGAGGGACAGATGTAGTAGATCGACCTAAAAAAAATGTTCCTGACTGTAGAAGAGGAGAAGTTTCTGACTCTTGAGAAACTGGCTGTTGAGGTCTAGGTAATAAACGAGCAGTTGTAGGTTGCAGAATTTGTCGTATATCCTTCTGTACACTAAATATCCAACCAATAATTGTTGCTATAGCTAGAGAAAATACTACTCGCAACACCACAATTTCTGGTTGGTCTCTAAATGCGGTCCAAGTTGCCCAGATAACTATGGGATTAACTGTTGGAGCTGCCAATAAAAATCCAATTGCTACTGATGCTGGCACACCTTGTATCAATAAACGTCGGGCAACTGGAACATTACCACATTCACAGACTGGGAACAAAAAACCAACTAAGCTACCTACAAATGCTCCTAAAAGTGGATTTTGAGGCAGATATGTAATTAATTTTCGTTCATCAATGAACCATTGTAATATTCCGGAAAAAATAACCCCTAACAGTAAAAATGGTATTGCTTCTACCAATAAACTGAGAAAGAGGGTGAAAGAATTATTCAACTGATTTGTCAGTGTTGATGCCATCTTTAAATTTACTTTTTAATGCTATTTACATTTATAATTGTTAGGCGATCAAAATCATCTAGCTAACCATATATATTAATTTACACTGTTAGTATATAATAAGATTATTAAATTACTTGGAATTAGATAATTTTCTTATTTAGCTAGATACTGTATTCTCTAGATATACAAAATATTTACAATTCATGTTGAATTTATCTTCCTCCGAGTTCTTAGTTTCGACAATTCCTGACAATTGTCTGTCAAGAACATTTCAGGAGTCAACTGTAGGTGATTTGTCTCTATATGATTTTCAAGTTGATAATAATCAAGTAGGAGAAATAGCTGCTTTGAGGCTAGAAGCTGAACCAAGATTGCCAGGCGTGATTTTAATGGAGGATAAGCAGCTCTCAGGAATGATTTCTCGACAGCGATTTTTGGAGTATCTGAGTCGCCCTTTTGGCAGAGAATTATTTCTGAAAAGGTCTATCAAAACTTTGTATCAATTTGCTTGTACGGATTTTTTAGTTATCCCGGCAAATACTACAATTCTGGAGGCAAGTAATAGAGCTTTGCAGAGATCGACTGATATTGCATACGAGCCAATTGTTGTTGAAATCGAACCCAATGTCTATAGACTTTTAGATGTTCATCATCTGCTTGTAGCTCAATCTCATATTCATCAATTGGCAAATAATTTACTCCAGGAGCTTTATCTAAAGTTGGAAACAGCTCATAAAGAATTAGAACTTCAAGCTTCTTTAGATGCTTTAACTCAAGTTCCTAATCGTAGAAAATTTGACCAATATCTAGCTCAACAATGGTTCCAAATGTCTAAAGAGCAAAATCCTATATCCATAATTATGGCAGATATTGATTGTTTTAAAGGTTATAATGACACTTACGGTCATCAAGCTGGAGATCAGTGTCTGAAACAAGTTGCCTTGACAATAAATAAAACTGTTCAAATGATAACTAAGGCAAATAATGAAAATTTAGTTGCTCGTTATGGAGGTGAAGAATTTGCTATAGTTTTACCTAAAAAAACTCAGGCTGAAGCTGTTTGTATTGCTGAAAAAATTCGCTCTCAGGTCAAATCATTAAAAATTATTAATCAAGGTTCTTATATATCAGAACTTGTCACTTTAAGTTTAGGAGTGGCTACTACTATACCTGAATTGGGTAGCTCTATAGAAAAGTTAATTGCTCAAGCAGATAAAGCTCTTTATCAAGCTAAAGCAACGGGTCGCGATCGTGTTATATGTAGTTAATAGTAGTTGCCCATTAAGTTAATAGAAAATAGTTTTAATTATCAAAAAGATTATTGAGTCTCTGTTAATTAGTAAATACATGGAAGTATTATCTAACTCTAGTATTATTTTGGGGAATTGGAATCTAAATACCAATTCCCTAACTGTTCATCAAGACTCTACAAAATCAAAACTGCTGGGTGTATTTATTTCATTATTTAGCTAATTCAGCTTCAATAACAGCAATTAATTCTGGTGAATTAGGAGCCACACTACTATTAAACCTAGCAACAACTTCTCCTTGTTTATCAACGACAAACTTTTCAAAATTCCAGGCTACATCACCTTTAGGATTAACAGCATTTGTCAAACAAGAATAAAGAGGATGTTTCTCAGAACCTTTAGCATGAACCTTATCAAATAACTCAAAACTTACATCATATTTTGTCTTAGTAAAATCAACAATTTCTGCATTACTTCCTGGTTCTTGTGCCCCAAAATCATTGCAGGGAAAACCTAAAATTATTAAGCCAGCATCACGATATTTTTGGTTTAATTCCTCCAAATCTTTATATTGTGGCGTGTAACCACAATAAGATGCTACATTCACAATTAATAAAACCTGACCAGCATAATTTACTAATTCTTTTTCTTCGCCATTAATAGTTTTGACGGTAATATCTGAAACTGTGGTGCTCATCTTTGAAGAAAACCTCTAACTGAATAATTATAAATTTTACACTGTAGTTGGAAACAGAGATAATATTTTTGATTAAATCAAACTATGGTAAAATAATACTAATTCACTTTAAAGATGTCACAAATAGTTGGTAACTGATGATGTGAAAAATAATAGACGGAATTAGTGCATAACCATTACTTTAAGTCTATCAAATTTCACTTCTGACTTCTGTACGGGCGTTTCATGTCGCGCAGCGAAATGGCCATTTGCCCCTACTACTTCCGACTTCCGTGAAACCCTATAGCTCAAGTATTAAATTAAACAAGCAATGGCAACTGAAACTATCGTTTTATTATCGAAAAGAGAAATAGAAAAAATGCGTCGAGCAGGGCATTTGGCAGCAGAATTGCTACATCATCTTGAACCCTTTGTCAAGCCAGGAGTAACAACCCTGGAATTAGATGAGGAAGCAGAACGTTGGACACAAGCTCATGGCGCTCGTAGTGCGCCTCTTGGTTATCATGGTTTTCCTAAGTCTATTTGCACCAGTATTAATGAAGTAATATGTCACGGTATTCCTCATGAGAAACAAGTGTTAAAAGATGGGGATATTATTAATATTGATGTCACACCAATTCTTGATGGTTATCATGGAGATACTTCTAAAACTTTTTTTGTAGGTGAACCTTCTCCACTAGCAAAAAAATTAGTTGAAGTTACAGAAAAATGTATGTATTTAGGTATTGCTGAAGTTAAGCCTGGAAATAAAATTGGGGATATTGGGGCTGCTATTCAAGAATATGCTGAAGCAGAAGGTTTTTCTGTGGTTAGAGATTTTGTTGGTCATGGTGTGAGTAATATTTTCCATACTGCACCACAAATTCCTCATTATGGCATTAGAGGAAAAGGAAAAAAGTTACGAACTGGAATGGTATTTACTATTGAACCGATGATTAATGAGGGTACTTGGGAAGGAATAGTGCTTGATGACGGTTGGACTGCTATTACTAAGGATGGTAAACTATCAGCACAGTTTGAGCATACTGTGGCAGTAACAGAAACAGGGGTAGAAATATTGACTCAGTATGAGGGATGATATCAAGTCTGGTACGATTGCTTTCATTAATTGATAATTGATAATGGATAATTGATAATTACCTCTGGTTAAA
>NZ_JBNHER010000080.1:0-4210 GCF_050015975.1 Dapis purpurea BLCC-M126
AGGATGGGATGCCGAGGTCTCCGTTCCCTCCGGGACGCTACGCGAACGGCATATCCAATCGACCAAGAGAAAAGAAATAATATTTCCTTATATTCAATTCCCGAACGGTTTTAACCAGAGGTAATTATCAATTATCCATTATCAATTAATGAAAGATTTTTGGCTTTGACTTTTGATTTTTTAAATTGAGTAAATTTCGCTGGTTTGAAATTCACTTATAGCAGATCATTTCCTGTGGTTAAAACCCACGGCCTGAAGTACAATTGAGACTAATTTTTTCTAGGAAATCAGTCTCAATTTCAGTGATTTTCGGCATTGTGCCATTTTTTATCCACTACTGGCAGCAAGATAACCACCACCACCGACTTTCCGCATTTGTAGAATAGAAAACTTGGAGCATAAGGAGCATACTTATGCTCAAATAAAATCAAAATCTGTTTTTCTGCTATTTTCTTCTAAAAAATTTCCGCTTTTATCTAGAGCTTGCTTGGCTTTCAAAAGCACTTTCAAATAGGTTAATTGACTATTCCAAGCTGAACGAGGAAGCAGAGGTGATGATTCAGCCTTAGTTGTTTCCTCCCCCAGTTCGGCAATTTTAGAATTTTCTGCCATGATTTATCCTTATGTCAGTAATGAGTATCAAATCCGCTTGAATAGTTATAATTAAAGTTCGTAGTAAAGCTGAAGCCCTATCTATAAATTAGGGCTAAAGCCCTAGTACAAACAAAAACTTTTTTATCGTTGATTATCCGGACATGATATAATATTGAATCCGCTGGCAATGGAAGTGTTATAAGAAACCGGGTTTATGGGAGACAGATGTTAGTATAGTAGGGCATTTCATATAGAACCCATTTGGTATCCTTGCAATGGTCTAAAAAGCTAGAAGCTTAGTCGTCTGTGGTAGAGAAGCACGCTCGGGAAAAAAGATTAAAAAATAGTCCAACTCTATTTTTAAATAGATCTCTTCAGGGGTTCTATAAACCTGGTTTTTATGCTTTATTTATACCGACACTACCGGATTTGATATAAGCAACTTCGAGTTCCTCTTGCCAACTTTCTGACCACTGGATGTTGTCAGCACTAAACCCTAATGGGTCATTTTCTGGTAAAGGAGCGTCCATAGGCTCCACAATTAGCTCAAATTCACCATTGTCAAAAGGAAGCCCTTGCGCTTTGACTTTTGGAACTACCCGCTCTCGTAAGCCTCGCTCTGCATGGACAAGAGCGCGATGATGGCAGTAAGGATTGTTACCTCTCTTGTCGAAGAAAACATGAGCAGTCCAACTGCAACCACCACGGCAAAGTTCGGCAAATTCGCAGGTTTTACAAAAACCCCATAGGTGTTTTGTCCCTTCGGGTGTTCCTGCTCCCAGATTCAGGCGCAATTGTTCCGTATTTTCAACAATATCTCGAAGAGAACGGTCTCTAATATTACCACCTGTGTAAGCGGTAGTAGGTAGGGAAGGACAACCTTTGATGGCTCCGTCAGCTTCAATTCCCAAGGTGGAAAGTCCGGCTGCACAGCCTTGCCAGAATGAGAATTCATGCTCGTTTCCCCTTCCCCGTAACAATCGCTCGTAAGGACCATAGTAACCAATATTATTTCCTGCCTGGATCTGCACGCCTTCCCGGTAGGCACGACGGGCAACCCTGGCTAACATGGGATAAATGTCTAGTAATTCATAAGGTTGTAAGAGTATATCCGCATTATCAGCAGCATTACCCATGGGGACGGTAAGTTGAATCTGCCAAGCACGAGCACCTGCATCGCGGATACACCCATAAATGTGGGGAAATTCTGGGGCTGAGAGGCGATTAATTTGGGTGTTACAACCGAAGGTAATCTCAACTTCTCGCAGATGGCTCATGGTTTTAAAGGCATATTTCCAAGAGCCTTTTCTTCCCCGCAAGCGATCGTGAGTTGATTCCAAGCCGTCAATAGAAACAGAGACGGTGCGAATGCCCGCTTGTTTCATTTTTTTTGCAGTTTCTAGGGAAATGCCATACCCGCCAGTAGTCATACCGCACAGCATTCCTGCTTGGGTAATGGCTTCGGCAATTTCCAGCCAGTCTGGACGCAGAAAGGCTTCACCACCAATGAGGGTGACTTCTTTGATCCCGACTTCTGCCATTTGTTGGACGAGATCCAATGCTTCCTCTGTAGAAAGCTCTTTGGTACGTGCATTGCCAGCGCGGGAACCGCAATGGCTACAGGCCAGATTGCATTTTAGGGTTATTTCCCAAACTGCGTAACTGGTGCGACTATATGACATAACTTACTCACCTGATAATAGGGGCAATGTTTACAAAACCGATCAATCAAAACTTTGAAAGTGTTAGGTTTCACCCTCGCTCTACCCAACCTATAATTAGATAAGTTCTGGCGGCTTAATGACACCATACATCGGCTGGATATCGATGGGTGGACTAATGACGATACCATACATCAGCTGGGGTTCTGGATATGGAAGAGGTTCCGGCTCAGGTTTTGGAGGCGGTTGAATCACTACCCCGTACATTGGTTGAAAAATTGGATCTTTTGGGAATCTTTTCCTCCACCAAAAATCTTTCCCCCACCCACCAACGGCACTCACTAATTCCTCTTCGCTGAGTTCGTGAAACTCACCTAATTCTTTTAAGTCCAAGATTTGGATGCTGGCTGTTTCAAATTCTTCTTGAGAAAAGTTATAACCACTATCCGTCATTACTTTTCTTACTTCTTCGACTTTCTCACTCATCAATTGAGTGCGGAAAGATTCGTCTTTGACTACTCTGATGAGGAAGTCTTTGACTTTCTCTAAAATTTCTAGGGACATAGTATTTTTTTTATTTAAAGATTACTTTTTTGGATAGAAGCAGATTTTGAATAACTGCGAGAACTAGATTTTATCTAACTGTTAGATTTATTAACATATGAAATGTTGACAGAAACGCTTTGACTAATCTTAATTTCAGCATCGCCAGATGCCTTGGCAACACTTTTAGCTTCGGCAATAATCTTGCCATCTTGTAAAACTATTCGTTTAGCTAGAACCTCATATCGCTCCATAATCGCCTCTTCGTAGTTTTAGATATTTTCTGATTGAAAGTGTTTTAGACTGTCAGATCGACTCCTGCAAAAACTGCAATCAGTTCGTTACCTTCAATAATAAGAGTATCGACTGGGGTAAAAATAGACGCAGTTCCTAGGATAAAATTCTCAGGGGGAACAACCGGGCTAAATTCCAACTGATCTATGCCTTTCTCAAAACCCAAAATTAGCGCATAATCACCACCTGCAAAAATTTCTTGGAAAATATTGCCAAAGCCACTTTTAGTATAAAATGAGCCAGCACTATCTCCCAGCACAAAAGTATCGCTAACACCATCACCAACTGGATTACCGTTACTATCGAGAGTACCGCCAATTAAAATATCTTGCTCAAGCGGAAAATTGCCTATTCCACTATTGCTCCCGCCAACTAAATTGTCACTGCCAGTACCCCCCAGGAGAACGTCACTACCGATACCACCATTGAGCTGATCGTTGCCTGCACCGCCATCCAACTGATCATTACCCAAACTGCCATCTATGAGATCATCACCGTTCCCGCCTTCGACGTAATCATCGCCATTCTTGGCAAACAACAGATCGTCCCCATCCTGCCCAAACATGACATCATCATTACTCCCCCCATCAATAAAGTCTTCGCCAGTGCCCCCAAAAAGCACATCCCTGCCAAATCCACCAAACATCCGATCGTCGCCACCTAAACCATCCAAGAAACTATCAGCGAACCTCGACGAGACCATAAAATCTCCGTTCTCGCTTCCAGTTTGTTGACTGTTGCCAATGGCTCCAATTCTCTCTTGGATTTCAGCTATTCTCTCGTTAATGCTGTCGAGAATTTCTTGTGTATCAACCATTTTTTTTATCTGATAAAATAATTTTGTAAATAGAATAAAAATTTTCTACTTGATCTGCTCCTAAGAACTAAGAGTTTCGACAAAAGGTATGTTACTAATTAGCAATTTGCTGATCACCTACCTCCTGTCTATTGATTAAACGCTGAAAGCTGTTATTAAGCTTTCAGCAAATTCTATTACAACAGAAAAAGAAGGTAATGATTAAGTTCCTAGTTCCACTATAGGGAACTAGAGGAACTTTACTTGTCACTTTCTGAAAAATAAGAGGTGATATCAATGCTTATTGCCCACTAGTACTGAA
>NZ_JBNHER010000080.1:4310-44596 GCF_050015975.1 Dapis purpurea BLCC-M126
CAAAATAATTCAGTAATGGTTGCCAAATTGGCAGATGTATTTGAAAAAAATATAGAGTTTTTGTAGTCATAAAAAGCTGCTTAATCCTTCAAAAAGAATTAAGCAATATTAATATTATTACTTAGGAATTAGGCTCTGCTCTCGACTATGCTCCTAAAATGATTAAGTTCCTAGTTCCACTATAGGGAACTAGAGGAACTTTACTTATCACTTTCTGAAAAATAAGAGGTGATATCAATGCTTATTGCCCACTAGTACTGAAGAAACTTACCAATAATAATAAGGGGCAGTTGCAGCAGTAGCATTCACAAACGATTCAGACTTACCAGGCTCAGTTTGAACACCAAAGATGATGCTGCTGAAGGTGTCTTTACCTTTAGCATCAGCAGTACCTAGAACTTCAGCAACGCTACCTTCTAAACCGCTAGTATTTGTGTAGAAATCCTTATAAAAGTCTTCGTTAACGTAAACGTTAGCGTAAACATCTTTATTCAAATAGAAATTGCTATTAATATTGATTCCTTCACCACCAACAACTTCAGCTTCAGCAGATTCTAAATAGTTTAATTCGGAAATAATCATTTGTTTTCTCCTTATGTTTTTCTCAAACAATATTGTTTTGTTTGACTCTTTTAATATAAGCAAAATAATTCAGTAATGGTTGCCAAATTGGCAGATGTATTTGAAAAAAATATAGGGTTTTTGTCGCCAGGAAAAACTGCTTAATCCTCAAAAAAGAATTAAGCAATGTTGATAATATTTACCCAGGAAAGACCAATTATTATTTGCTCTGGCGTGGCTCTAAAATGTTAACTAAGAGCAATTCCAAAGAAATTATATTGACTATTTTTCTAATTTATCAGCCTAGCCATAATACTGTTGCCATAATGGCAGAATTTTACATAATTAAACCAAATCTTAAAAAAATTGGTATATATTATGAAAAAATAAATAAATCCTTAAGATTGATATTGCTTCCCGACTGTCACAATAACAACTATTGAAGTGGAATTAATATAAAACTATTTTTTTGTAACAATTCCCTTAATAATTGTCTATTAAACTTTATCTTGATTATGCTGACGATCGCCGTCCTGTTTATTAGGAATAACAGAATTACAGACAATACGGAAACCAAAGTAATCATAACGGAAGACGCGCCCAAAGTAACTGACGCGAACAGCAGAACGGCAGAAATCAGGACTATCGTGCCAAGAACCTCCCCTAACTGGAGAAATATCTGTATCCCTATCCTCCCAAGCACTGCCATCATTAGGCCCACCTTCATA
The DNA here is from genome assembly GCF_050015975.1 of Dapis purpurea BLCC-M126. Taxonomy (NCBI): domain Bacteria; kingdom Bacillati; phylum Cyanobacteriota; class Cyanophyceae; order Oscillatoriales; family Microcoleaceae; genus Dapis; species Dapis purpurea. The sequence continues at coordinate 5,600 of NZ_JBNHER010000080.1, forward strand.
ACTTTCATGCCAAATATCCTGACACCATTCCCATACATTACCGTGCATATCATATAAACCAAAAGCATTGGGAGGAAAACTTCCCACATCGGTTGTTTTTTGACGATATTTTCCTTTCGGTGCATCAGCGTAAGTAGAATTGCCATCATAGTTCACTAAGTCAGTAGTAATAGTTTCTCCAAAATAAAATGGTGTGGTTGTTCCTGCTCGACAGGCGTATTCCCACTGACTCTCACTTGGTAGTTGATAGATTTTAGTAGTTTTCTGGGATAGCTTTTGGCAAAATTCTGTGGCATTATACCATGTTACAGTTTCTACAGGGAGATTTCTTCCTTTAAAATTAGAGGGATTTTTACTCATAACAGCAAGATATTGTTCTTGAGTAATGGGATATTTGCTCATATAAAAAGGTTGGAGATTAACTTGATGTTGAGGACTTTCTGTCTTAAATTTTCGTTCTTCATTTTCCGGCGAACCCATCAAAAAAGTACCACCAGGAATAGCCACCATTTCCAATATCACACCATTACCCAAATTTTCTGTAAAATATTGAGCTTGTTTGGGAACGCGGTTAATTTCTTCGCCTCTTCTATTAACTGTGATAACCTCGAATGAAAAAGTTTTCAGAGGTAATTTTGGCTGCGGAGTAATAATAGATTCTGGTTGAGTGCTAGGTAAAATAATTGGTTGTTGTTTTGGTTGAATATTAGGAGTAGACTTATCCTGTAAGGTTAGAGGTTCAACAGAAATACAAACAACCCGAAAACCAATAGCGCTGGTATACCCATCGCGCATACTGTACCTGTAGCTATCGCGAACAGCAGAACGGCAGTTATTAGGATAGTCGTGCCAGCAACCGCCTCGCAGCATTGCATACAATTTTTTTTCATTATTTTGATTGAAAATATTCCCTCTTACTGGAATTATTCCTAAAAATTTGTTAGAGTTTTCATTTCTATAAAGCCAAGCACTTCCATCAGTTGGAGCATTTTCATAGTTATCATGCCAGTCATCCGCACACCATTCCCAGACGTTGCCGTGCATATCATATAGCCCAAAAGCATTGGGGGGATATTTTCCAACAAAAGTTGTTTGGCCTCCCCAAGAGCTATAATTAGCTAATTCTCTTGTAATGGTTTCTCCAAAGCAAAAGGGTGTTGTTGTACCTGCACGACAAGCATATTCCCATTCTGCTTCACTTGGCAGTCTATAACTCCTTCCAGTTAATTTTGAGAGTCGTTCACAGAATTCTACCGCCTCATACCAATTAACCCGTTCTACAGGTCTTTGTTCTTGGTATGCTTCTTTAAATTTAGAGGGGTCTGGTTTTAAATTTCGTCTTACTTTTAACTCTGTTCGAGAGACGATCGCTTTCCATTGAGCTTGAGTAACAGGGTAACGTCCTATCAGAAACTTAGAAATATTTACATTATGTTGTGGTCTTTCTCTACTATTACTTCCTTCCTCAGATTCTGGTGCCCCCATTGTAAACGTTCCACCAGGAATAGCTACCATTTCCAATATTACGCTGTTACCCAAATCTTCTGTAAAATATTCAGCTTGTTTGGGAATGCGGTTAATTTCTTCGCCTCTCTTATTAACTGTGATAACCTCGAATGAAAAAGTTTTCAGAGGTAATTTTGGTTGCGGAGTAACAGGAGGTTCTGGTTTACTACTTGGTAGAATAATTGCTTTTTGTGTCTGTTGAATATTAGGAGCAGAGTCACTCTGATTAGAAATACTTTTTGTGAAGTCAGACACTACACGAAAACCAACACCGATACTGATGAGGTTGCGCCAATTGTCGTATTTGAAGCGATACGCAGAACGGCAGTGATACGCAACGTAGAGCAAGGAACCGCCTCGGAGTGGTGAACGACTATCATCACCATTTAGCCAAGCTTTGCCATCAGTAGGAGCATTGTCATAATTACCATGCCATTCATCTGTACACCATTCCCAAATGTTTCCGTGCATATCACTCAGTCCAAAAGAGTTGACGACATCAAAATAGCCGACAGGTGTGCTTTGACCCCGATATTCTCCTTTAAGCTTTTCACCATAAGAACCTTTATTGTCTGTACCTCGATAATTAGCTAAATCTGTTGTAATAGTTGCTCCAAAGTGAAAAGGAGTTGTCGTTCCTGCCCGGCAAGCATATTCCCATTCTGCTTCACTTGGCAGTCTATAATTCTTTCGGGTTAGTTTCGAGAGTCTTTCACAAAATTCTACCGCCTCATACCAATTTACCTGCTCTACTGGTCTTTGCCATCTATCTATACCTTGGTATGGCTTTTTAAAACGAGAGGGGTCTGGTTTTAAATCTAGATTTACTTTAAGGTCTATTCGAGAGGCGATCGCTTTCCATTGAGCTTGAGTAATAGGGTAACGTCCCATCACAAACTCAGAAATATTTACATTATGTTGGGGTCTTTCTCTATTATTACTTCCTTCCTCAGATTCTGGTGCCCCCATTGTAAATGTTCCACTGGGAATAGCGACCATTTCCAAAATCACACCATTACCCAAATCTTCTGTAAAATATTGAGCTTGTTTGGGAACGCGGTTAATTTCTTCACCTCTTCTATTAACTGTAATAACCTCGAATGAAAAAGTTTTCAGAGATAATTTTGGTTGCGGAGTAATAATAGCTTCTGGTTTAGTGCTAGGTAAAATAATTTGTTGTTGCTTCGGTTGAATATTAGGAGTAGATTTATCCTGATTAGAAAAAGTTCTCCCGTCATCGCACACAATACGAAAACTAATAAAGTCATCGTCCATATTGCGCCAATTCAAGAAAGTACGATACGCAGAACGGCAGTTATATGGAATGTCGAGCCAGGAACCGCCTCGCCGCGGTGAACGACTATCATCACCATTTAGCCAAGGTTTGCCATCAGTAGGAGCGTTTTCATAATTCTCATGCCATTCATCTGCACACCATTCCCACACATTTCCGTGCATATCATATAAGCCAAAACCATTGGGAGGAAAACTTCCCACATCAGTTGTATTTTTTCGATATATACCTTTAGGAGCATTGGGATAACGTTTGTTGCCATGATAGTTAACTAAGTTAGTAGTAATAGCTTTCCCAAAATAGAAAGGTGTAGTTGTACCTGCGCGACAAGCATATTCCCACTGACTCTCACTAGGTAGTCTGTAGTTTTTCCTGGTTTTCTGAGATAGCTGTTGACAAAACTCTGTGGCGTTGTACCATGTCACTTTTTCTACTGGGCGGTTTCCTCCTTTAAAGTGAGAGGGATTTTTACTCATAATAGCTTGATATTGTTCTTGAGTAATAGGATATTTACTCATATAAAATGGTTCCAGACTAACTTGATGTTGGGGACCTTCTGTATCAAATCTTCCTGTTTCATCCTCCGGCGAACCCATCAAAAAAGTACCTCCAGGAATAGATACCATTTCTACAATCACACCATCACCCAAATCTTCAGTAAAAAATTTAGCCTCCTTCCAAACACGATTAATTTCCTCACCTCTCCTATTAACTGTCAGCACCTCAAAGGAAAAAGTCTGCAAAGGCAACGCAACAGGAACCCTCAATAACACACCCTCTACATCTACTTGACTCCTTCCCAACTCCCTCCTCACATTCTCAACTCCAGCAAGATCGCCCCGCGCATAACCACCATACCCCTGCCCCAACATCACTAACAAAGGTTCATACTCCCTCAAAGGTTCTGCCAAAGTTTCCATCAAAGACGACAACCTCACCAACTCTGCTTTATCATCCCGCCCATAAGCTTCCTGTAAAGATTCAGCTAACTGACGGGCAGCCAATTCCGGGCGAGTATAAGCCAAAGCAGTCCATCTTTGCCCCTGCCAAATACTAGAAACAAACTCCCCACGATTAACTTGAGAATCAATATAACTGACCAAAAATCGAGATAATTCCTCTAGTCGAGACTCTCCAAACCTTTCAGTACAAAGTTGTAATAACTGATTCCGAATACCTCGATCCATTTCATACAGTTCCCTATCCACAGGATGACAAAAACTCGACAACAAAATATCTGCCACCGCATACCAAGGAATATTAAAATTGCGCTCCCTAGCAAAAAACCGTTGCCATAAACGATATAAAAGGTCAGGAGTTAATGCCAAAGGAAAAGCAGCGTGTTGGGCAAATATTAAATGAGGTTCACCGAAATATTCAGTAAAAGCAGCAATTTGATCGAGATTTTCATTGATAATTTCTACCTCCTCAACATCAGTTTTCACAACAGGCAAATTTCTCCCCAACTTCCCAGAAATTAACCACTGACACATCGCCTTAAATTCTTGAGAACTTAGACCGAACGGTTTCAGATTGAAATTCTCATCCCCAATAGCAGAAATTTCCTGTGCTGAAGTTCCACGCCACTTTTCGCGAGGCAAAGGATTTAACCATGCCACCCTTTCCACTTTTCGGGAGAGAAACTTGATAAAATTCTCAGTTTTGTCAACCCTTTCTGAAACAAACCTACCCCTCGCAGCACCCCCATCACTCAAAATTAAAACTAAAATTTCTTCTTTAACCAATCCCGCTAAAAGAGTTTTCAAAGATTTTTTTTCTGAAAAATTTGAGTCAGCATAAACCCTTATTTTTGGCACATTATCGAAGTAATAAAGATCGACATCCTGCCAATAATTAATTATTTGACGACAGAAAGGATTAAAAGGCATCATTGACTCAGACTGGTCAATTAATAAGATAATTTTTCTGTGTTTTCCCTGATCATACTTATAGATAGGTTGTACAAAAAAACCTTGTTTAGCTACCTGTTGAACGGTAGCTTGTAGATTCATATTGTGAGAAAAATCTGTTAATTGAGGTTGAAATAATAAACGCTTTGCTTGCTGTATTTGGGCAAGACTAACAGGAAAATAATCTCCATTTTTAGGAGTTTTAGGAATAGCAGTGGCAACTTGAGGATTATTAAAAGTAGGTGGTAGTAAAATTTCTGGAAAAGTTTTAGATTCAGGAATTTGTTGAGGTAAACTTTCTGGAAAAGTTTCAGATTCAGGAATTTGTTGAGGTAAACTTTCTGAAAAATTCTCTGGTTCAAAAGTAGATTCTGGTGGAATTTCTGAATTAGAAGTAGATGACCTTTCTACTATTTCCTCTTCTGCTGCAGTTACTTCAGATTTAGAAATAGAATTATTAGTTGCTGTTTCGATAAATTGATGAAACTCTGAAAAGAGATTTTTCTGCTGAGACAATAATTCATTTAAACAATTATCAAATAATTTTTGTTCCTCACGAGATTTTGCCCAAATTGTGCGATAAAGTCTGGCAATAGCTTGTTTATCGGAAATATCCAACCCCATTTCAATCGATTCTAATAAAGCTTGAGTTGCTAACTCGTATTGTGAAATACCGAGTTTCATTCCAGCTTCTCGCAGTCGCCAGAATAAATTGATTAATGGGGGATTTTTCATAACACAAAGGGGGAGGTTTTTCTTAGACTTTGTATAAGTATAAATTAATAGTTATAATTAAAGCTTGTAGTAGGGCTTTAGCCCGAACTGTAGATGGGGCTAAAGCCCTACTACAAACAAAAAAAAATTTATTGCTGATGATCTGGAGACAATATAAAATATAGCTAATTAATTTAGCTTAATCTTGGCATTTCTAATTCTTCCAATTAACTTAATTATTTATTCTAAAAAATCTTCGCGATCGCTACGACTTTTTAATAATGTACTGGCAAAAGGTAATTCTATTTCTAATCTTTCTAGTATTTCTTCTGGAGGGTACTCATTCAATATAGCAAACCAATCTATTAGTTCGCTGGTACTTACTTTTTTCCCAGTTTCTCCTCGTTCATCTTCCATCATTTCTCGCAATTCTAAAAATCTATCAATTGCTTTTTCCACAATTTCGCTAGCAGGATTTTGAAACCTAGCATTAATGATTTTTATGAGTTGTTCTTGACTAGGAAATTCAATGTAATGATACAAACATCTACGGAGAAAAGCATTCGGTAAAGTTTTTTCTTGGTTACTCGTAATAATTACAATTGGTGGAGCATTTGGGTTAGCTCTTAACCAACGCCGGGGACGTAAATCTTTAATTTCAAATCGTTGTTCTTCTAGTGCTAATAATAAATCATTTGGAAAATCTGTATCTGCTTTATCAATTTCGTCAATTAAGACTACAGTCCGATATTTTTTTTCTTGAAAAGCATAACCTAAAGGTCCTAATTCTAGATATTTAATTAGATTAGTAGGGTCAGTTTCCTGATTTTTTATCCCCAACTTTGCTAACTGTGCTGCTTGTAAACGTCCGATATAATCATAAGAATAAAAACCGTCCTGTGCTTTACTAATTGACTGAACATTCCAGAGGCGAAATTTCCAATTTATATCGGGATATTTTTGGCTAAATTCATAAATAATGGAATATGCAAGACGACTTTTACCACAACCTGGTTCTCCTTCTAATAATAGGGGACGATTTAATCTAATTGATAAATTAACTGCTTCCTTTAAAAAGTCATCTGGATAGTAGGGATGTAAATTTTGTTGTACTAAATCATTCCACTCACTCGTCGGTGGTTGGATGTTTCCTTCATATTTTAGGGGTAAGTTTGCCATCTTGTTTCCCGACTAAATTGACATTGAAAAAGTTTGTACATATATTCTAGGACTAGGCGAGATTTGCCATTTTTACTATATGTCAATAAATCTTTAATGGCATCATTTATTGATGGTAACTGCATCTGTAAAATTATCTCTACTTGATTAATAGCTTCTCGAATATCAGTTTCAGATATGGATTCTGCAATTGGCATTTTAATGACTTGTGGAAATATTTCTGTACAGTCTCGCCAATTATTTTGACCGCCACAGTCTTCTAAAAACATAATCAAAAAGTTTTTACCTGCTGGTATTTGTTTAACTAAAGGAAACCAAAATTGTTCTAATAATTCTTCTAAACGATTTTTGTCTAAAGTTTCTACATTTTTGAATACTAAAATAATATGCTTTTTTTGGATAAAATCTGCACTTGTTAACTGTAACTCTGCTCCCAGTTTCATCCAGATAGTCGGAATAGAAAATTCTGTCAAATCAGAAGCTAGGTCAAAACTTAACTTTTTAACTTCTGCTGCTCCATATTTAATAATTTCTATTTCAATTCTACGCATTAACCAAGCTCGACAATAGTGGCAATTTCCTTGGATTAAAAATCCGCCTACTCGCCGTTTATGTTTGGCTAAATTTTGGAAAATATTGATTTGAGGCCGATGATTTACACTTAGTAATATCCGATATAACAGAGTAGAACGGTTATGGAAATCTGAGGAATTTTTTTTAGTACCTAATTCTTGAATAATTTCTGTTTCAAAACCTAAAGCTTTCCAATAAGCCACAAAAGCAGATTTATCAATTGGAATTCCTTTTTGGAAATTACTCCAAGTCCGATAAGAAATATTTTTAGCCAAAATAATATCTGATTCAATTAACTCTTCTAATTGAAAACTGCTAATTATTTGATTAGCTGATTTTTTGATTTTCTGTTTAAATTTGCGATATTCATATTTCTGAGTTTTAGGAATATAAACCCCTTCTTCATCAATTAATTCTTCTAGTTTTTCCAGAGTAATTTCATAACCCGTAATAATTGTGTCAAATATTAAATTTTTACTCGCCTCTACCAGTGCTTGACTATTTTCTCCCCTTCTCCAATTAAGTTCTTGAATTCGTTGTTTTATTTGTTGGCATTCGGACTCAGAAGCCTTCAAGGTATTCTGCCGTCTGGTCATTTCAGTTATTAGTTATCAGTTATCAGTTTGCTACGCACATGAAAAGCCTCCTAGGTCGTAACTTTCCTAGGTTATTACTTCATAATGTTGATTTTGTCAAGCTCCGATCCGATCAGTTTTCCGATCAGATTGTGACAGTGGCTGTGAAAGGCTCTACAAAGGCAATGTGGTTCAAAACTCATTGCAGAGCAGCCACTACAAGTACAAATATTTTACTCAATCAAGACCAATGACACAAGCAGATTTATTGAGACTGTATCAAGGTCAGTTCAAATTAATTAAAACTCTAAATTATTGCAGTTGGCAAAAGTTGTTTTTACCCTTAGTTTTACTAAATTATTTTTTATCGTTAATGTGGAGTTTTCCAACAACAAATATATCATCTATAAATAAAATAAATGAATATAAATCACAATTTTCACCAGCTACTAACTATTTAGATACAAACCTAGAATTTGGCATTTCATTATCTGGTGATAATCAGGAAAAAAGTAGGGGAGAGGAAGAGGTTTTAACAATTAAAAATCATAAAAATTATACTGCGAATCAGCTACCTTTAGAAATATATTTCCCATCACCTCAAGATAAATCAAAGACTTTATCAAACTCTAATACTGCTGATTTTACTTCAAATATTACCTTGGATAAAGCTTCAGAGCAAGTAGTAACAATGTTAGAAAAAAATCTTATCCAAGAATATTCCGATTATTTTGGGGAAGATTTTCAAGGGAAATTAGTCAATCCTCAAAATATCCAAGATATTTTAGTAGATATGCACCGTCAGACAGGAAAAAAATCAGCAGTTATCTATATTCTTGTTTACCAAGACCAATTACAAATTATCTTATTAACCCAAAAAGGTCAACCTATTCTCAAAACTGTTCCTGGAGTAAACAGGGAACAACTAAGAAATACTGCTATGATGTTTAGTGGAGAAATTACTGACTTTAGGAATCTTAACACCACCAGTTATTTACCATTAGCTCAAAAATTATATAACTGGTTAATTGCTCCAATTGCTACAGCACTAGAAAAAGCTAATATTGATACATTATTATTTAGTATTGATAGTGGTTTTCGTCTCTTACCTTTGGCAGCATTACACGATGGAGAACAATTTTTAATTGAGAAATATAATTTCAGTTTAATTCCCAGTTTCAGCTTAATTAATCATAATTATAATTCCTTAAAAAATACTCAAGTTTTAGCAATGGGAGCTAGTAAATTTTCTGAGCAACCACCCCTACCAGCAGTATCAGTAGAATTAACAACAATTACACAAAAATTATGGCAAGGTAATAGTTTCCTAAATGAAGAATTTACCCGCCAAAATCTGATTTATCAACATCAAAATTATCCATATTCTATTATTCACTTAGCTACTCATGCTGAATTTATAAGTGGAGATGTTAGTCAATCTTATATTCAACTATGGAATGAGAAATTACAATTGCATCAAATAGGGGAATTAGGATGGAATAATCCTGAAGTTGAACTATTAGTATTGTCTGCTTGTCGTACAGCAGTGGGAGATAAAAATTCTGAGTTAGGTTTTGCCGGATTAGCAATAGCAACGGGAGTCAAATCTGCTGTGGGTAGTTTATGGTTAGTGAATGATGAGGCGACATTAGGATTAATGACAGAATTTTACTCTCATCTAGGTAATCTTAATATTAAAGCCGAAGCATTAAGAGAAGCACAATTAGCAATGTTGAAGGGTAAAGTTGTAATAGAAAAAGGTATTTTAAGGGGTTCAGTAAGTGGTAGAGAAATGTCTTTACCAGCAGAATTGGCAAATATTCAAAATCAGAAATTTTCCCATCCTTATTATTGGGCAGGATTTACAATGGTCGGTAGTCCTTGGTAGAATTGAGAATTGAGAATTGAGAATTCAGAATTTAGAATTGAAAATTTACAATAACCAAACATGGTAAAAAAAGATATACAAGGAATTTAGAATTCAGAATTCAGAATAAATAGAACCTAATATGGTAAAAAAAGATATACAAGATAGGAGTCTGAATTTTAGCATAAGAATAGTAAAGCTTTGCAAGTTTTTGAGAGAAAATGGTGGGACAGGATATGATTTGAGTAAACAATTAATACGCTCTGGGACAAGCATAGGCGCGAATATTGAGGAAGCACAGGACGCAGAAAGTAAAGCCGATTTTATCCATAAAATGAATATTTCTTTCAAGGAAGCTAGAGAGACTAATTACTGGTTAAAAATATTAATTGCAACAGAAAAAGAACTAGAACAAAGATTACTTCCTTTATTAAATGAATCTAATCAATTAATTTCTATTCTTCATGCAATCATTAAAAATACAAAAGCTCAAGATTAAAAGAATGCAGAATTTACTAACTCTAGATTATAAAGTCTGAATTCTAAATTCTGCATTCTAAATTCTGCATTCTGAATTCTAAATTCTGCATTCTAATGAATCCTTTTTTCATAACCAACCCATTCTTTCTCCCGCAATAAATATTTCTGCACCTTACCCGTAGCAGTTTTAGGCAACTCTATAAACTCAACTGCTTTCGGCACCTTAAACTGTGCTAAATTCTGCCGACAAAAATCAATAATTTCTGATGTTGTCACAGTTTCATCTGGTTTCAAAGTCACAAACGCTTTTGCCACCTCGCCTCGTTTTTCATCCGGGATAGCAATAACTGCCACTTCCAAAACTGCTGGATGTTTGTAAATTGCTCTTTCAACCTCAATAGTCGAAATATTCGTACCACTACTAATAATAATATCCTTAGCGCGATCGCGTAATTCCATATAACCATCAGGATACATCACCGCCAAATCTCCACTATGAAACCAACCACCGCGAAACGCCCACTCAGTAGCCTCTGGATCGTTAAAATATCCCTGCATGACATTATTGCCACGCATCACCACTTCTCCCATAGTTTCACCATCAGCAGGTATATCCTGCATATCTTTGTCTACTACACGCATTTGAGCAGCATGAATATAAGGTACTCCCTGTCTAGCTTTCAATTTTGCCTTTTCCCCCATTGGTAAATCATCCCAAGGTGCTTGCCATTCACAGACGCTATGAGGTCCGTAGGTTTCCGTTAAACCATAAACATGAGTAATATCTACTCCCAATTCTTCCATTGTCTGAATAATAGTGGGAGAAGGTGGGGCACCAGCAGTAGCAACTCCCAGGGGGTGGGAAAGCTGTAATTTTTTGATGGCGCGGTCGTTAGCGAGGGCAATTAATATTGTGGGGGAACCGCAGAAGTGAGTCACTCCTTCATCCATAATTAATGAGACTACTGTGTTAGGGAAAAATTTACGCATACAGATATGAGTACCACCTACAGCAACAACTCCCCAGGTAAAACACCAACCGTTGCAGTGAAACATGGGTAAAGTCCACAAATAGATACTGTTATTATTCATGCCTAATTCCAAGGCTTCCCCTAAAGCATTGAGATAAGCACCACGGTGGGTATAAACTACGCCCTTTGGTTGACCGCTGGTGCCACTGGTATAGTTGATAGAAATTGGTTCGTTTTCGTCTGCGAGGGAGGAAGGTATAGCGTCTGATGTACCTGTACTTAAAAAAGTTTCATAATCTGTGCCTGGTAATTTTTCTCCTGTTGTTTCTATTTCAGTATCTACTATATTGATAATTTCTTCTACACTTTCCAAATCATCCCTCACTGATGCTACTAGGTGAGATAATTCTGTATCGACAAATAATAGACGTGCTCCACAGTTATTCAGGATATAAGAAATATCCTTAGCAGCTAACCGAATATTAATAGCGACTAAAACTCCTCCTGCTAGGGGAACGCCAAAATGTGCTTCTAGCATAGGTGGAATATTCGGGCAAAGGAAAGCTACGCGATCGCCTTTTTGTAACCCCCAATTTTTTAAGGCGTTTGCTAGTTGATTCACTCTAGCGGCAAACTGCTCATAAGTCCATCGAGATGAGCGGTAAACTATGGCATCTTTGTCACGAAATGCTGCTACACTGCGTTCTAGAAAACTTTGGGGAGTAAGAAATTGAGAGGAAACTTTCATTATCAGAATTTATAATTTAGAATTTAGAATAATTATTCAGAATTTAGAATAAATAGAACCTAATATGGCTATGGCAAAAAAAGATATACAGGATAGGACTCTAAATTCTACCATAAGAATAGTAAAGCTTTACAAGTTTTTGAGAGAAAATGGTGGGACAGGATATGATTTGAGTAAACAATTAATACGCTCTGGGACAAGTATAGGCGCGAATATTGGGGAAGCACAAAACGCAGACATTCAAGAATTAAGAATTTAGAATTAAGAATTTAGAATTACCTCTCATTGAAAATAAGAGGATTGACGAACAGGAAAATTTTTATTTATTATCCCCTTAAAAGGGGAGGCTTTAAACCACAATATTTCGGTAAAGCCGATTTTATCCATAAAATGAATATTTCTCTCAAGGAAGCTAGAGAGGCCAATTACTGGTTAAAAATATTAATTGCAACAGAAAAAGAACTAGAACAAAGATTACTTCTTTTATTAAAGGAATAATTACCAATTAATATCATGTCCGGATAATCAGTGATAAAAAAGTTTTTGTTTGTAGTAGGGCTTCAGCCCTAAGTATATATCGGGCTGAAGCCCTACTACGAACTTTAATTCTAACTATTCAACCGGACATGATATAATTTCTATTCTTCATGCAATCATTAAAAATACTAAATCTCAAAATTAGGCGTTGCTGAAATGTAATGCTTAGTAGCTGAAAGTAAAATCGGAAAACTTATGTTTTTCATTGATACTTAATCTAAAAATTATGACTAGTCAGCAACGCCGAAAATTAATTCTCAATTCTCAATTCCTCATAATTCTCAATTCTTAAAATTCTCAATTCCCAACTAACCTGCCATTTGCAAAAAGTGCATGATTCCCTCACTATCACCTGCCACCACTGTTTTCCCATCTTCACCAACAGTACAACAATAGAAACTATTCTCTCCAGAAAAGCTGATCAATTCTTTTCCCTCCTCCATATCCCAAACCTTTACCTTATTATCAGCTCCTGCTGATACTATTCGCTTAGAATCTGGAGTCACTGCTACTGACCTAATTGTATTAGTATGACCTGATAATTTTCGTAATTCTTTCCCACTAGCTAAATCCCAGATTCTGATTGTATCATCCCAAGCAGCAGATATCACTTTTTTGCTATCAGGAGTAACTGTCACTGACCAAATACCATCAGTATGCCCCCATAAAGTTCTAATTTCAGCTCCACTAGCTAGATCCCAGACTTTCAAAGTTTCATCCCAGGAAGCAGATATGAGTTTTTTACCATCAGGAGTAACTGCCACTGACCAAATGCCATCAGTATGTCCTTTTAAAGTAGTAATCTCAGTCCCAGTAGCTAGATTCCAAATTTTAACAGTATGATCGCTAGAACCTGAGATAACACATTTACCTTCTGGAGTAATAGCAACTGCATTTACCCAGAAATCGTGACCTACTAAAGTCAATAGTTCCTCACCTGTTTCTAAATCCCAAACTTTGAGGGTATTATCTTCAGAAGCAGATACCGCTCGTCTTCCATCAGGAGCGATCGCTACTGCTGATACTCCTTCAGTATGTCCTACCAATTTTGTAACTTCGTTACCTGTGGTAGAGTTCCATACTTTTATCGTATTATCCTCTGAAGCTGATAACACCTGAGTGGTATTAGGTATTGTAGCAACAGATCTTACTCCCAAATCATGGCGAGGAATTTTAATAGTTTTTGTACAGGCAACTAAATCCCAAATTTTGAGCGTGTTATCATAGGCACCAGAGATTATGTGTTTACTGTCTGGGCTAATTGCAACTCCTTTTACCCATTCTGTGTGCCCTGTAATTGTAATAATTTCAGAATTTTTTTCTAAATCCCAAACTTTTAGGGTTTTATCCCACGAACCTGATACTATATATTTGCCATCGGGACTCATTGCGACAGCCCTTACCCATTCTGTATGTCCTTCTAACGTTTGTAGTTCTTTACCTGTAGTTAATTCCCAAATTTTAATTGTCTTATCGTCTGAACCTGATACTATATGTTTGCCATTAGGAGTAACTGCTATTGCTGTGACTGAAGCTTTATGACCACTCATAGTCATAATTTCCTTGTATGTAGTTAAATCCCAAACTTTCAGTGTCTTATCTGCTGAACTTGATATTGCCTGTTTGCCATCAGGTGTAATTGCTATTGCCATTACAGCACCAGTATGACCAGTTAAAACATTAACTTCCTCATAATTTACTATATCCCAGACTTTTAATATTTTATTTTTTGAAGCTGATATTGCCCGTTTACCATCAGGAGTAACTGCTACTGCATTGATAACATCATTATTTCTCAGAGTACAAATTTCTGTATTTTCAGTTAAATCCCATATTTTTAAAGTTTTATCCCATGCACCTGATATTGCCTTTTTGCCATCAGGAGTAATTGCTACTGAATATACCCAGGAATTGTGTCCGGTTAATTTACTAATTTCCCTACCACTTTCTAAATCCCATATTTTTAATGTTGCATCCCAAGAGGCTGATATTACCTGTTTACTATCAGGAGCGATCGCCACGGCATTAATTGAGTCATCATGCCCAGTAATACTTGTTATCAAAACTGCATTTGGTACAGTTAAATTTGGATGCATAGGGTACAACCAGGGAGTATTTTGGACAGCTTGAATTTGCTCTAGTAATTGTTGAATAAGAGGTAGATTTTTATATTCTAGAAGTCTGGTAAATAGTTGTACTGATAATTGATTTTTATCTTCTTTCAGAATAGATTTTGATAATTCTAAACTTTCTTTAATTAGTTTTAGAGATTTTGTTGTTTGTGGAAGTGAATTACTAGATTCTAATTGTTTTAATTCATTAATTAAATTATAGTCTTTTATTAAACTCTCTATTCCGAATTTTTTGTGCTTAATTTTAGCTGATAAAAATTCAATATTTGTGAGTATTTGAGCATAATTTTCTATTTCACCAGAACTGGCATATTTTTTTGGTAAATTTTCTAGATCAGTTGTTTTATATTTATTTGCTTGATTAATTTTCAGCAAAAAATTAGGCACAAGATGTTTTTTAAAAGGAGACATATATAACCTAGATTTATTATGAGTTTTGATAAAAGGTTGATGCTGAGGTATTCTCATAATTCTCCACTGATTTTATAGTATTAACATTTTAGATCTGGCTTTTAGGAAAAATCAAAGTTATTGAATAAATTATTCTTCCCATAACAAGTAATTAGTTTTATCGTTAAATATATGATACTTTTAATGCTAATATTAAATCCGGATCATTAGTTATTTTATATTAGATACTCACTATTCAGGAAATATAAAAGATATTTCAATATGCAATAACAATAACTCAGGATATTTTATGGGAAGTTTTTGCTCTAGTCTAAGGATACCTTTACAGTAAAGATATAACTGGATTGAATATAAAAACAATGCATCTCAAATATTTTTTACAATTCTACAAATTCAGCAATATTTAATCAGGAAAAATAAGTAAATATCGTTATAATTTTTTCTTATATCTTCAATTATAAATATAATAATTAAGAATTTTAGATATTGTACAAAGTTAAAAAATAATGCTATACATTAATAAATAATAGAAAAAATCCGTCAGGGATAATTTACTTTCTGAAACTAAAGTTATATGTATCCTTGATTAATTAATTTAGTATTAGACACCCTTCAAAACTATAGCACATATAATTTTCTAGTGATGTATAAAAGAGGTATTTTACTCCATTCTTTACTTCCTGATTTAATAATAACCACTTTTATTTGCAACTTAATTTAGGGAAATACTTAGCCAAAATCATTATCTATAGAGTTCCTAAATAAGTTTCAAACTATACCATGTCAAACCCTATATATTTTTGTTTATAACCCTTCTATTTCTAAATCTTCAATAACTTGTAAACCCCTAGGGTCTCCCACTCGTAACAAAGATGATTTCGCATCTTCCCGCACGCCCATATCTTCATCTTCTTCTAATGACTCAATCAAAGCATCAATTGCACCAGCATAAACAATATTTGAAGGCAATTCTCGACATAACTGACCAATAGCCCATGCACAGTTACTTCGTATTGCAGTCATTGAGTCTCGTCTTAACCCTTCAATTAATGGTGGTATCGCTCCTACTACCACCTCATAACTTACTTTGGCCATTTGCCCTAAAGAACTAGCAGCCCATAAACGCACTGCTGGGATATCTGTTCTCAGTACATCTACTAAAGGTTCTAGAGAACGGCAATCGCCACAATTCCCCAAGGCCCAAACAATTCCTTTACGAACATAGCCATTAAAGTCCAAATTTAATTGTTTAATTAGGGGTTCGACAGCATCTGGACTAGGATTACGGCCCAAAGCATAAGCAGCACTTACCCGTATTAAAGGACAATCATCCTGTAATAGTTCAATTAATGGAGATATTGCCCGCTCGTCCTGAAGTTCACAGAAGGCTCGCGCGGCCATCATCCGTTGAGAAGGTTCTGAGGATGTCAGTAATGGTAACATTTCCTCTGGATCTGGCTTTGGAGGTTCTTCTTCTCCTATATAATCTAGAGGACTTTCTCCCGTCGGCTGAATATTTGGTAGATTAAGGTTTTCATTCTGCATAATCGTAATTTTACTGCACTAATGCACCACTTTGCGTCAGTCAAAAGTCAAAAGTTTTCAGGAGTCAGGAGCCAGGAGTCAGGATTCAAGATAGTTGGACAAAATTTACGTTTCATTTGGCCTAATGTCAATTAAGTTTGGCTCATTTTCTGCCAACATTCACAAGCGATCGCCCAATCTTCTTCTGTATGTACTACCAAAACTGGTACTTTGGCATCTGGGGCAGAAATATCAGTATTCATTGTAGGTTTAGTATTTTTATCCTTATCAATTTTTAACCCTAAAAACTCAAAACCTGCACAAGTTTTTTCTCTGACAATTGCCGAATGTTCTCCTATTCCAGCAGTAAATACTAAGACATCTAAACCACCAAGAGAACCCAGCATTTCTCCTATGCAACAACGGAGTTTATGAATATAAATATCAAATGCTAATTGAGCAAGTTCATCTCCTTTTTGCATAGCATTAGTAATATAACGCATATCTCCTGATTTTCCAGAAATTCCTTTTAAACCTGATTCTTTATTAAGAATTTTATTCAATTTTTCGGCATCAAAACCATGCTCTCGCATCAAATAAATCAGAATTGCTGGGTCAATTGAACCGCTACGAGTTCCCATCATTAATCCTTCTAGTGGAGTAAATCCCATAGTAGTATTAATACTAATTCCATTACGCACTGCTGTTAAGGAAGCACCATTACCTAAATGACAAGTAATTATCCGTAAAGATTCTAGTGGTTTACCTAAAATTTTTGCTGCTTTTTGAGAACAATATTTATGACTTGTTCCATGAAATCCGTAGCGTCTAATTCCTTTTTCAAACCATTCATAAGGAATCGGATAAACAGCAGCTTCTTTTGGCATTTGACTGTGAAATGCCGTATCAAATACTGCTATTTGAGGCACATCTCCTAAGATTTTTTCAATAGCTTCTATTCCTTGTAAATGATTAGGATTATGATTAGGTGCTAGAGGGATAAGATTTTTAATTTTTGCTTTGACTTTATCTGTTATTAAGGTTGCTTCTGAATAATCTGAACCACCATTAACTACTCGATGACCAACTACATTTATATCAGATAATTTTTCTATAACTTTTGTTTCTCCTTGACCAAGGGTTTCTAACATTTTAGAGATACCTTCTAGCCGTTTTTCGGGGTTAAGTTGAAAATCTTTTTCAACTCCATTTGCTTCTATTTTCAAACTTCCATAATCATCATTAGCAGTCCAGTCAATTGCTGCTTCCCAAATAGGTTTTGGAGGATTTTCTGGTAAGTTTTCTGTAGTAATTTCATACAAACAACTTTTCTGGGAACTAGACCCTGCATTTAAAACTAAAATTTTCATAGTTAGTAATGATTTCTATTTCTTGATTTTACTTTTTTACAGGAAATGGAGGAGAGTTTGGGGAGTTTGGGAAGATGAAGGGGAAAAAGTTAAAAAGTTGTGATTAAATTTCGAGATGGGAGAAAAAGGTAAAAAGTATTTTAGAACCCATGAGGATTTAGCCATTTATCAATTGGCATTCTCAGCAGCAATGGAAATTTTTGAGCAGTCTAAAAACTTCCCACTGGAAGAAAAATACTCTTTAACCGACCAAATTCGTCGTAGCTCTCGTTCAGTCTGTGCCAATACGGCAGAAGCTTGGAGAAAACGCAGATATAAAGCTGCTTTTGTTGCTAAATTAAGTGACTGTAAAGCAGAGGCCGCAGAGACTCAAGTTTGGTTAAAATTTGCAGTCAAATGTCAGTACATTGAAGTTGAAAAAGCAAGAGAACTTTATGGAACTTACAATCAAGTCCTCAGTGGATTAGTCACGATGATTACCTATCCTGATGATTGGTTACTCGACTAACTCCACACCCCCCACACTCCCCACCCTTCCCACACTTCCCTACTCCCTAACTAGGTACCCTTTAAAGACCGTAATTTTTCGTCTAGATAACAACGATCTGATAAACAATGGAGCAATGGACCGTGAGGACCAAATTCTACAATACTTACTCCACCAACTAACATCATAATCCGATCGCGATACCTGCCAATATCAATTCCCAATAAATCACAAAGCATTATTCTAATAGTTGCTTTATGAGATACTACTAATACATTACCTGTTTGATATTTGTCATAAATTTCTTGAATTACCTGAGAAGAGCGACGAGCAATGTCTATACCTTTTTCTCCTTCTGTCGGAGAATTCCAACCAGGATCTGTTAACCAACGAACATAATCATCGTGATAGTTACTATTCACTGTTTCTGGGGTTTCTCCTTCCCATTTTCCATAATAAATTTCTTTTAAACCATCCCTTAGCTGCATTTCTAAAGCCACAGCATCACATAAAGGTTTCGCAGTAGCAATTGTTCTTTTCATGGGACTAACATAGGCAGCAGTCCAATTTAATGAACTATAAGCTTGAGCAAATTGTTCTGCCATTTCTAACCCTTCGGGAGTCAATTCTGGGTCTAAAATTCCACAGTAACCTCCTGTTTTACTATATGTAGTTTCTCCATGTCGGATAAAGTATAATTTCAAACTCATGGCCTGGGTTTAGAATAAATTTCCTCTAATATTTTATCTTTTTCAAAGAGGAATTAATATCAAAAATTCTGAAGCTTCTCCTAGAGTAGAAATACATTCTAATTGTCCCCTATGATGCTCCACAATAACTTGATCGGGACTTACGCATGACCTCTATATATGGTAGGGGTGATTCGCGAATCACCCCTACATATAGAAAAATTTTTGTAAGTCCTGCTAATAACTAATTGCTAAACCTAACCCTGTATCTTTCCTTACTTCTTTTGTCGTGTAGAAAGGATAAAATATACATTTTTATACCTCCTGACTCGTACCCAAATCCGAATTATCATAAATTTTTCTGCTTTTATTCCTTTAGTAAATAGTAATTTGAGGAGACAAATTGCTTAATAATTTTATCGTCGGTTGTAGCACATCAATAGCATTACCGAATAATTAATAATTATTAAGCACCTACACAGAATTATTTGCCTATTCTCTATCGCTGTGATCCTTATACTGTCAGGTTTTGAATTTTGGGCAATGTATAATTAATTTTGTGTAACTGCTTAATTAAATAATTCAGGTTAAAAGCTTCCCCTTTCAAGGATAAAAATAATATTTCCTTATATTCAATTCCCTTAAGGTTTTAACCAGAGGTAATTATCCATTATCAATTATCCATAGCAATATCTTTTTTCGGCATCAACCACTTACCAAACCTAGCATAGAGTGCAGGAATAATATCAAATCCGGTAGCATCGATGTAATTAGATTACAGCGCTTTTCAGTTGAGTAGACCACTAAACTAATTATTAGGAGTCAGGAGTCAGGAGTCAGGAGTCAGGAGTTAGGAGTTAGTATCATTGTGGTTTATTCATATGAAAACCGGTGTAAAGAGTGTGGGGGGTGTGGGGAGATGAGGATATCTAGAAAGATTTAGCAATAGCTGAAGATGGAACATTTTTTTATACCGAATTAAGCGGATTTGATATAACCAACAAAGTTAAGGCAGTAGAGGTAAACAAACCACCCAAAACTACAATTGCTAATGGTTGTAGAATTTCATTTCCAGCACCACTGGCGATCGCTAATGGCAACATTCCTAATGCTGAGGTGAGGGCAGTCATTAAGATGGGATTCACTCGATCTAGAGAACCCTTGACAATTACATCCTTAATGTGAATTCCTTGAGCAAACTTGTTATTGTAGTTATCTAGCAACAATAAACCATTGCGGAGGGCAACTCCAAACAGGGTAATAAATCCAAACTCCCCACACTTCCTAAACCATTACTATGAAACAGTATCCAAGTTTAATTACCCCGCTTTACTACAGTTTCCCATCACGGTTATCGCCCCTACTAATATGAATGCTCCCCCGCCGACTGCTGCTAACATCATGTCCGGTAGGATCGGTATTGTAAGGTAAAGGTAAGGAAGAAGGAAGAAGCAAGAAGCAAGAAGCAAGAAGAAATAGGGACAAGGGAGAAAGGCTTAAGAGCAAGAAAAAAGCTTAAATTTCCTGTAGATATTGACGTTAACTTTTACACAAATGATACCAGCGGACATGATATAACATCCCTATGAGAAATCCACTAGATTCTTGAGTCGTTTCCCCAGACACTTCTTCAGACTGTTGCACCATATTCCCATCTGTCTGAACTTGAGTTTCATCAGATAGTATTTTCTTCATCTTTATAATTTAATAGGTGAAAGTTCAAATATTAAACCATATATCCTCACAAAACTATTGTCATGGCAGAATGTGACCCCTAACTGCTAATCAATGTGTAAGAAAATGCACGTCCACCCACAATAAAAAGTTAATTGTGATAACTCATGCACATTTTTACTATTCATCCAGGAATGCACTGATAATAAAAATATAGAGTAAGACTTAGGCAGTGAAACTAATTATAGTTAGTTTATCTTGAATGATGACCAATTAATACGCTATATATAGCGTTAATGCGTAAGTCCGAATCAATTCAAAAAACAAGGAGAAAATTATGCTTGCTGGAGCTCAAACAATAACTACTCGTCCTACTCTTACCCTTGGTAGCACTGGTGAAGATGTGAAAGATTTACAAAAAGTTTTGAATGCCACTGTTGCTGATACTAGCTTAGTAGTTGATGGAATATTTGGTAATCTTACAAAGGAAGCTGTCATAGCTTTTCAAAAATACTATGGTTTAACTGCGGATGGAATTGTGGGTTCCCAAACTTGGGCAGTAGTAGATACAATTGTCCGCGCTACTCTTACCCTTGGTAGCACTAGAGAAGATGTAGAATATCTACAAAGACGGTTAAAAATGGTATTGGATTTGGTTCTTTGGTAGTTGATGGAATATTTGGTGTAGCAACAGAAGAAGCTGTGAAGAAATTCCAAAAATTCAATGATTTAACTGTGGATGGAATTGTTGGTCCCCAAACTTGGGCAACATTAGAATTGATCGATGTTTAGACTTGAATTCACTAATCAAAATTAATCAGGATTTACGCTAGGGCGCTATATATAGCGTCTACTAATTGAGGCGATATAGCTGTCTCACCTGCTCCGCCTTTCATGTCGGCGACAGCCGAAACGCCTCAATATTTCTGCCATTCTTAAAGGCGTAAAACTAGAGTAACTGCAATTAAGTACCAACTTCTCTGCTATCACAAACTAGATAACGAATTTACGGGATTTCAGCTTTCACTATCTATTAAAAATAGTTGATAAAAGGTATAGCATACCTTTTCTAGGTAAGAACTTAAAAGTTTTGCCACAAAAGAATTATAGGATTAGTTGGCACGCTCATTGGAGCGTCTCTAGTTTTAGCCCTAATTGCAGGTTTGTGTGTGCCAAATTTAATTCTGGCATTTTTATTAACTCAGGACTTACGAAGTACCACTATATATGGTGTATAGTTTCAGCATTATCTGAATATTGTCACTACAATTAGTCCCCTTGCGTAAGTCCTGTTAGACCTTTGTACTTAACCCTGGATTTCCAAGATGCCCCTAGAAATATTGCCTGAAATTTCTTTACAAGCAGGACAACCCCTGCAATATTACTTAGTTGCTTTTGATAAGGATGGCAACGAACTTGAAGACGGAAAAATGAGCCAGGAACTGGTAAAAGTTGTGGCAAGTGAACAGATTACCGATGTCTTCATATTTAGTCATGGTTGGATGGGGGATGTACCCTCAGCTCGCGATCAATATAAAAAATGGTTGACAGCGATCGCCAAGCAAAACAATGACTTGAAAAAAATGGACGAAATTAGACAGGGATTCAAACCTTTATTTATTGGAATCCACTGGCCAAGCTTACCCTGGGGAGACGAGAATCTAGCAAACGAGGAATCTGGAGAAGTAACATCTGAAAGTCCAATTTCAGCTTTGATCGATAGTTACGAACAGATAGCAGATTCAGAAGAGGCCAAGGAACTGCTGCAAACAATTTTATCAGCGGCAATGGATGATCTAGAACCATCAGAGTTATCTCCAGAGGTGGTGGAAGCTTACGAAAAACTCAATCAATTGTCAGGTTTAGGTAGTGAAGGCGAAGGAGCCGCACCGGGAAACGATCGCGAATCTTTTGATCCAGAAGAAATCTACCAAGCTGCAAGAGAAGAGTTTGCTGATGAATACGCTGAATCTGTGGATTTTAGCACTTTTAGTACGCTAAAGTCTCTAGTGTTAAAGCCTCTGCAACTTCTGTCTTATTGGAAAATGAAAGAGCGAGCGCGTAAAATAGGGGAAAATAGTGTTTCTCAGTTATTGAGGGAACTACAGGCAGCTACATCAGAAAATGTCCGTTTTCATCTCAAGGGTCATAGTTTTGGCTGCATTGTAGTTTCTGCAACTATCGCAGGCAAGGGAGGAAAAGGTGAACTTCTGCGTCCAGTAAACTCTTTGGCTTTGCTCCAAGGTGCTGTTTCTCTTTGGTCTTACTCTTCTCAAAGTCCCTATGTTCCAGGCAATAAGTCTGGTTATTTTCACTCAATTATTGCAGATAAACGGGTGGATGGGCCAATTGTTATTAGTCGCTCTGAGCACGATCGTGCCGTCGGGAAATTGTATCCGTTAGCAGGAAAAGTTGCTTTTAGTGCAGTTGATTTTGCTCCCGGAAAATTGCCTAAGTATGGTGGTATAGGAGCTTTTGGAGCCCAAGGGGAGGGATTAGATATTGTCGATCTCAATATGTTAGATCGGGATTTGGATTATTCCTTTGAAAGTGGCAAGATTTACAACATTGAAGGTAGTAAGTACATCTGTGCCAACAAGTTGGTTCCAGGTTTAGGCGCACATTGTGATATCTATCAACCAGTGGTTGCCCATCCTGTCTTGCAGGCAGCATTAGCCAGTTAGGGACTTCTAAGTAAAAAAAATCCCATTCTGATTAAGATCTAGAGTAGTAGGGACGCCCTTATGCAACATCCCTACAGGGGGTTATAGAGCAACCAGTTAACGATAAAATAGAAAATTGGGATAATTTATATTCTGCTATTCGTTAACTTGCGATCCTTTAAAACAGCCCTCCTCCCAGGAGGGGAAAAGGAGGAACAAGTTTTTTATCACTAATTATCCGGAAATGATATAAGTTCTGATTGTTTCAATGAATGGCAAGCGTTTCGGCTGTTGCTTACATAAAAAAATAGGAGGCAAACATCCCCCTGCTGCCGGAATTGCTGAGAATGACCATTATTTCCAAAAAACACTCCTTTGGATTCGCACATTATTAATTAGGTATCAACCAATGAGTACAGAAACAGAGCAATTATTTTTCAATGGCATCAATGCTTCAACTGGTGAATATTTGATGCCACCCCTAACACCAGAACAAGTCGCTAAAATCGCTCGTGGGGAAGAATTTGACGCAGAACACCTTATCGAACTTCAGAAAAAAGATGCACACGTTAAAGGTAGAGAAACTGAATTTGCTCCCATTGAGGGAGTAGACCCAAAAAACTTAGCGGAGACTGGTTGGGGAGTTATTTTCGATTATAAGGTTGACCAAGCAATTAAGGATGCTCTCAGTCCACTGTTGAACCTCCGCAAAGAGCAAGCAACAAAAAATAAGGAGCATTACTACCAAGAGTACAGCTATCGTTCAGCCACTAACTCGAAACCCGCCGAGTCAAAAAATAAATTTCTAGCCCGTTATCAAGTAGGTCCTGGTCCAGCCGATCCAGATAAAATGCCTTACTACCTACTCATTGTTGGCGACCCGGAAACGATTCCTTTCCGCTTTCAGTACCAACTTGATGTACAGTATGCTGTAGGTCGTATTTACTTTGAGACCATAGAAGAATACGCTCAGTACGCTCAAAGTGTAGTCGAAGTAGAAACAGGCAAGTTTTTATTGCCCCGCAACGCCAGTTTTTTTGGTGTACGCAATAGTGCAGATCAGGCTACTCAAAACAGTGCTGACTATCTGATTAAACCATTAGCCGAATTGATGGCTGAAGATCAGCAAAACTGGACTATGCAAACTCTACTGAAAGAGGAAACCACTAAGGCAAAATTAGGACAACTGCTTGGTGGAAATGAAACTCCTAGCCTCTTATTTACAGCCAGTCATGGGGTTGGTTTTGATAGTAGCGACTCCAAGCAATTTCGCCATCAAGGGGCGCTACTCTGTCAGGATTGGCCTGGTCCGACTGAATGGAGAAAACCCTTTCCAGAAGACTTTTACTTCTCTGCTGATGATATTACCGATGATGCTAAGTTGCTAGGAATGATCGCATTTAATTTTGCCTGCTATGGTGTGGGTACGCCTCAATTTGATGAATTTGCCCGCAGGGATGCTTTTGGAACGCGAAAAACTATTGCTCCTAATCCCCTTTGTTGCTCGCTTGCCACAACGGCTACTCGGTCATCCCAAAGGTGGAGCGTTAGCTGTAATTGGTCATGTAGACCGCGCCTGGAGCTTGTCTTTTCGCTGGGAGAGAACTGGGCGACAGTTGGCAGTGTTTAAAAGTACCTTAAAACGATTGATGGAAGGTCATCCAGTGGGATCAGCAATGGAGTTTTTTGACCAACGTTATGCAGAATTATCTTCTGACCTCAGTAGTACACTGGAAGAGATCGAATATGGTGAAGAAGTTCCTCACCAGTCTTTGGCCAGTATGTGGACGGCGAATAACGATGCCCGCAGCTATTGTGTTATTGGCGATCCGGCAGTGAAATTGGTTGTCGGTGATGTGACGAGCGATCGCCCAGTAATAGAAAAGGTGACTTTGCCGACAGCGCCTGCAACTGAGACAAAAGGTGTTGATGAATCTGTATTGAAGTCAGCTCAGGCTAATTTAATTGCATCTCTAGAGCAATTTTTAGAAAAAGTTCAGACTGCATCAACTTCCCCAGACGAAAAACTGAAGACAACATTATCAGATGTGGCTAATCTACTTGATAAGTTGAAGCAGGAAAACGAATCATAGGGGATGAAAAAGAAAATTCCGGTTTTCAAGCCTCCAGTTTCAGCCGGAGGTACTGATAACTGTTAACGCAGTTCCTCCGCAGGAGGCTAACTGAAATGACATATGCCTTATGTACAAGTTAGCTTAATTCTATAATTTGGTATTCGAGTATGCAAATGAACGCTTAGAGAATTTCCGAATATCTATCTCCATATTTTTTATCAACATTATTTACGATCGCCATGAATATTTTCGAGATAACAATTCAACCCAAAACAGATAAAGGCTGGCCTGTAGCAGTTAAACATACTCCATCAGGGCACTCACCTCTCTACTATAAAGGTACTCTCAATCTCAATACTCAAGATAATTTTGCCGAACTCCAACAATATTTGGGACAGCCAGAGAAATACGGTAGAGAATTGGGTAAAAAATTATTTACTCAGGAGATTAGATCTGCTTTTGACAAAGCATTATCTTACACTCAGCAAAACAGCACTCAGGAACAACAAATATTATATGTTTTCTTGCATCTTGATACATTTAATGACGATAGTTTGAAAACCTTAAGATGGGAAAGACTATGCGCTCCTTTTAGTGTTGGCGATGATGACTGGGAATATTTGTCTATCGATCGGCGGACAACTTTTTCTATCTATGTCCCCACCATGACAGAACGGCTTTTTCCTGTCATTGGTAAGAATGATTTGCGCTCCCTGATTCTAGTGGCTAATCCTAGCAATGGTAGCAAGTATGGGTTGGCTGACTTTGATGTTCACAAGACTGTGGAAAGTGTACGAGCATCTCTAGATAATATTCCCAGCGATTTACTCGCTAAAGATATTGATGGAGCAGTGGGATTACCAACCCTGGAACAACTCAAGCATCATTTGTCATCGCGAGATAAATATTATACCCTACTCCATCTAGTTTGTCATGGCAAATTTGTCAAGGGAGAAACAATAATTTATTTGGCGAATGATAAAAATGAAACGGAACCGATAAAAACATCAGTGTTAATTAAGGAACTGAAAGATTTGCCTCGCGCACCCCACTTTACTTTTCTGTGTACCTGCGAAAGTGCGAAGTCAGGAACGGAAATGGGGGGACTAGCACAATCATTGGCACAAAAATTAGGTATGCCAGCGGTACTGGGTATGACAGATCCGGTGACTATACACACGGCACAAGAACTGGCGTCAGGTTTTTACAGAGAACTCAGAGAACATGGTTATCCTAGTTTAGCATTAACTGAAGCTCTAGTTGGACTCCGGCGAAAACGACAAGATGTAACAGTACCAGTTTTGTTCAGTCGCTTGGCAGGGAAACCGATATATAGCCAAGAATTAGACCGAGAACTGACTAATGCGGATATTAAAGTGGGAGTTCAGCGTCTTCAACAGAGCGATCGCCAGTTGTTAAAACAACGGGCACCTATTCTGATTCCTGAATTTGAGCAGCAAGAAAAAAAATTGGGAAACTTGGCAATAGATTTTGGTGTTCTGAGTAAAGCGGAGCAAAATTTGCGGATGGATGCTTTAAAGGAATTGAATATTCTGTGCCAGCAAGTATTCGATCTTAGTTTTAATGCTCTGGCTTTAACAGGAGAAGTAACAAATTATGATTATCGCTGTCCTTTTAAGGGGTTGAAGCCTTTCCGGGCAGAGGATAAAGAGTTTTTTTGTGGGCGGAAATCTCTGATTGCAAAACTCAGACAAAAGCTAAAGGAGCATAATTTTTTAGCGGTACTGGGTGCTTCTGGCACGGGTAAATCATCAGTGGTGCTGGCAGGGTTAATTCCTGTTTTGGAGCAGCAGGAAAAAGGAATTAAGGTTATCGAATTTACTCCTGATAATCGTCCCCTGGAGCGGTTGCAAGAAAAACTATCGGGGGTGAAAGGGGAGTCTTTGGTGGTGGTAGTGGATCAATTTGAAGAGGTATTTACCCTTTGTGAAAAAACAAACCGGGAAAAATTCATCACTGAATTGTTAAAACTGGCTCAATACCAGAAAGTTATTATTACGATGCGTGCGGATTTTTGGGGAGAGTGTGGGGAAAATGAAAAACTCAAGGAGGTGATGCTGAAAAATCAAGAATTGATTAGTCCGATGAATGGTGAGGAACTACGGAAAGCGATTGAAGAACAGGCAGAAAAGGTGGGATTGCGTTTTGAGTCTGGTGTGGTGAATTTAATTGAGAAGGATGTGGAAAGTTCGCCTGGGGAAATGCCTCTTTTGCAATATGCTTTGGAGCAACTCTGGCAGCGACGTCGTGGGAAGTGGTTGTTGAGTGAGGAGTATAATAAAATTGGTTTTAAAGAGGCGATCGCCAGGACTGCGGATAGTTTTTATCATCGATTATCTGAAGTTGAGCAGGAACAGGTGAAAAATATTTTCTTACGGTTAACTCGTTTAGATGAAAGTCTACTTCTCGACGATAAACCAAAGTATACTCGACAGCGGATTTATTTGAAGGATTTGACTAGCAGTGAGAATTTTCAGGTGACAGATAAACTGGTACAGCGTTTAGCAGGAGAAGAAGCTCGGTTAGTTGTAACGAGAACCGAATTTAGTGGTAGTGGAGGGGATGGAAAACAGGAAATAACCGTGGAAGTAGCTCACGAAGCTTTAATTACTCATTGGCCGAAATTACAGAGGTGGTTGGATGAAAATCGGACTAATTTGCAACTGCGTCAGTCGATAAGGGAATCTGATTTGGAGTGGAGAAAGTCTGAGGAAGAAAGCTCTTTTTTAGTGCATTCTGGAAATCGTTTGGCGGGAGCGGAAGTGCTGTTGCAGGAAAAGGGATTTTTGAATGAAAGTGAGATGGCTTATGTGAATGCTTGTATCAGCAAACAGAGAGATGAACAAAAAAGAAAAGCTCGTCGAAATGCTCAGATAATTGCTGGTACATCCATATTCGCAGCAATATCTCTTGGTTTTGCTGTATGGGCTATTATTTCTAGGGTCGAGGTTGTTAAACAAAAAGAAGAAACCCAGAAAAGTCTAGTTAAGAATCTGATTCAATCTTCGAGAAGTTCATTTTTACGGAATAATCATTCTATAGATTCTCTAATAGAAGGATTAGAAGCATATAAGGAAAATCAAGGGAGTGAAAAAAATAATAGCGATATTAAGTATCGAATATCTCTGGCATTACAACAAGCTTTATCTTCAAAAGTCAAAGAAAAAAATCGTTTATTCGGTCACACACGTTATATCACAAATCTAGCATTTGCAAAGGATGGAAGACTTGCTTCTGCGAGTCGTGATGGAACGATAAAAATCTGGAATCGAGAGGGAAAGGAATTATTTTCCTTGAGTAACAATCAAGATACTACCACAACTCGCGTACCATATGTGGAAAAGATAGCATTTGCACCGGACGGGAAAACTCTTGCTTCTGCTAGTAATGATGGAACAATAACAATCTGGAGCCTTCAGGATCAGCCCAAGAAACAAATTTTAACTTGCCATAAAAGCGATAGTAGGAGATCTGTAAGTGTATTAAGATTTATATCCAACGGGGAAACTCTTGTTTGTGCTAGTGTTGGTGAGAATGGAAGAGTAATCCGATGGACTAGAGACAGCAATCAATCATTTCAGGAATTAGATACTTTCACTTTCAAGATGGGAGAAAGAGATTCAATTTTAGCATTTACACCAGATGGGCAAAAAGTTGCTGTTAGGACAGATGACAGGACTAGGAGAGATGACAGGACGATAAAAATCTGGAGTATTCAGGGTCAAGAATTAAATACCTTAAGCTTGAAGGAACATCGAGGTTACGGCGCTTTAGAATTTACACCAGATGGGGAAAAATTTGCTGTTAGGACAGATGAGAGGACGATAAAAATCTTGAGTATTCAGGGTCAAGAATTAAATACCTTAAGCTTGGAGGAAGATCTAGGTTACCCCGCTTTAGAATTTACACCAGATGGGAAAAAACTTGCTGTTGCTATGAGAGGAAAAGTAAAAATATTTAGTTTTGAAGATAATCAGGAACTTGAATTCACTATTCCTGTTGATGATGAAAGAGCAGACAGAATAAGATTAGCGTTTGCACCTGATGGAAAAACTCTCGCTTCTGTTCATGGGAGTGAAAGTGTAGTAAAAATCTGGAGTATTCAGGATAAATTGATTTCCTCGATCCATATAGACAAAGGGATACTAAGATATTTAGCACTTGCACCGGACGGGAAAATCATCGTTGCTGGTAGTGATGATGGAAAAGTAATATTATGGACTAGGGAAGGTAAACCATTAGATACTCTAACTCATCCTGAAGTAGAAAAAGTAGTATTTGCCTCAAAAGCAAAACCGAGAATTTTTGCTTCTATTAGTAGTAGTAGTGATCGGGGTACGATAAAAATCTGGAGTATTGATGAGAAAAATAAAGTCAAGGAATTAAATTATTTCAATTATCCAGCACGTCTAAATGTAGCAGCAATTGCACCAGATGGAAAAACCATCGCGACTCGTAGTGATGACGGTGAGGTAAAATTGTACAATGTTCAGGGCAATGAATTGGCCTCTTTTGTCAATAAAGATTCAAATGTAACAAGTATAAAATTTACACCAAATGGGGATTTAATTGCTGTTGTTAGTAGTGACAATATAGTCAGATTCTTCGATCGTGAGGGTAAAGAAGTATCTTCTTTTGATGAGCATCAAAAAACTAGAGAAGATATAACAAGTTTAGCGTTCGCACAAGACGGACAAATTGTGGCTTCTGGGGGAAGGAATACAATAATCTGGACTAGAAATAATAATAATAATAATAAGATATTACACCGATTGAATAATTATAAGGTTTCAGCATTTGGACCAGGCGATATCCTAATTACTCCTACTGCTCAAAGAATTGAATTCTGGGCTAAAAACGGTCAGGAGAAATTATTGAATCTTCCTAATATCTATCCTTATGAATATACAGCAAATGATTATGAGACAGATGGAATACATAGAACAATGACAATAAATGACGAATTGGCAATTGCAGCAGACGGGCAAACTCTTGCTTTTATGAGAGGGAACCAAATAAATTTATTGCGTTTAGACTTAGATTGGACAGCGGAGAAAAGTTGTAATTTTGCTAAGGATTATCTAGAAAATAGTCAAGATCCTAAGCTAGAAAACAGGTATCAAGATTTATGTGGAGAGTTTATAGAATAGTATTAGCAGATAAAGATTTCGGCGTTGCTGATTCTGGGTATGATTTTGCCCCCCTAGTGCAGAATGGCAGAAATAACTGACCAGTTACAAAATCCTAAAAGTCTTACTAATTAATACTTCTGACTTCTGACTTCTGACTTCCGCGTAGTGGCACTAGCCCCCCAATTTTGGGGGGGATAAAACTCTAAAAGTCCCCCTTAGAATTGGGGAGGCCAGATGTTGCTTCGCTTTTTGTTGAATGGGGGATGCGCGGGGACGAAGGCGAGAACCAAACAATCGCGCATTCATACTCCAATTCAGCAACGCCAAGATTTCAATGACAACAATAAATTTTAGTAACGCTTGCAATAACCATGAATATTTTCGAGATAACAATTCAACCCAAAATAGATAAAGGCTGGCCTGTAGCAGTTATATCAAATCCGGTAGCATTGGTATAATTAAATAGTTAATCTAGGAGTCAGGAGTCAGGAGTCAGGAGGGAAGAGAATTTAGAAACATTCGCTCTTGGATGAAGATGAAAATTTTTTTTATACCGAATTAACCGGATTTGATATTAAACATACTCCATCAGGACACTCACCATTCTACTATAAAAGTACTCCGTAAGGTTTTGTCAAGAAAGTGTCAATATCCACCATTTAAAATTACAGCCAGACAGTAATACCTTTAATATAAATTGGTTATAAAGTCGTGAAAACTTGTCTTGACAGCAATATCTTTTTTCGGCATCAACCACTTGCCAAACCTAGCATAGAGTGCAGGAATCACCAACAAAGTTAAGGCAGTAGAGGTAAACAAACCACCCAAAACTACAATTGCCAATGGTTGTAGAATTTCATTTCCTGCACCACTGGCGATCGCTAATGGCAACATCCCTAATGCTGAGGTAAGGGCAGTCATTAATATGGCATTCACTCTGTCTAGAGAACCCTTGACAATTACATCCTCAATGTGCATTCCTTGAGCAAACTTGTTGTTGTAGTTATCTACCAACAATAAACCATTGCGGACGGCAACTCCAAATAGAGTAATAAATCCAATCAAAGAAGCAATTGAAATCACGCCCCCCGTCAGAGCAATTGAAACAATGCCTCCTACTAACGCCAAGGGGAGGTTGAGCATAATAGCGATCGTAGCAGGAAGAGATTTTACTGAAAAGAACATCAAGATAGCAATAACGATCGCTGCTAGGATACTGTACAGCAAAAGATTATTAGTAGCATTTTGCTCTGCTTCAAACTGTCCTCCATATTGGATAAAGTAGCCATTAGGCAATTGCACATTTTGGCGAATAGTCTCTTGAATATCTTCTACTACACTACCCAAGTCGCGCTCCGCAACGTTAGCAGAAACAACAATTAAGCGAGAAACATCCTCTCGGTTAACCACATTAGCTCCCATACCATACTCTACTTTGGCAACCCTACCGAGGGAAATTATTTGTCCAGTGGGGGTAGAAATAGGAATGGCGCGAATAGCATCTAAATTATTACGAGCTGATTCCTGTAACCCAACGGTAATGTCGATAAGTTGTTGATTTTTCGGTACTTGTGCTACAATTTGACTATTAAGTGCCGTTTCTACCACATCTGAAATTGCCTCCATAGTTAAACCATAGTAGGCTGCTTCTTCTCGATCGTAATTAATTTGTACTTGACGGATTGGTAACTGGGGTTCAAGCTGCAAGTCTACAACTCCAGGAATAGGTTGAATGGCATCGCGCACCTGTTCTCCGACTTTTCGCAGTTCTATTAAATCCGAGCCAAAGATTTTGACAGCGATCGCGCTTCTGACCCCAGACAATACTTCATCCATCCGGTGAGAAATAAACCCACCAATATTCGGCGCAACACCGGGCAATTTGAGGAATGTCTCCCGCAGTTGTTTAACGCTTGCCTCCCTATCTTTTAGTGCCTCATCACTCAGTTCCACATCCACATGAGCCATACTAACACCTGCTCCATCGGCATCTCCTGGAGCGCGTCCAGCTCTTACCTGTACCCATTCATAAAGGGGATTATCCTGGAGAGATTTATAAAGTGCTATTCCAGCTCTATTAGTCATATCCAGAGAAACACCAGGAAACAAAACCATTGAATTTACCATTGATTTTTCCTGAAATTCTGGTAGAAAAACCCGTCCCAACGAAGGAACGATGGCAACAGTAGCAACCAAAGTTGCCAGTGCCAATGCCAGAATTATTTCGGGTACTCGCAGCGAGAGGTTGAGCATTGGACGATAAAGGCGTTCTGCCAAACGGGAAATAAATGTGCCTTCTTGGGGTAGAGTTTGATTTGCCAAAAGAATCGCACACAGAGCCGGGGAAAGAGTCATTGCCACCAGGGTTGAAGCAGTAATTGATAGCAAATAAGCCCAACCCATAGGTGCAAAAATACGTCCTTCTACTCCCGTCAAACTAAAAATCGGTGCAAAAACGACAATGATAATTACCGTAGAGAAAATCACAGCTAAACGCACTTGCACCGAGGTATCATACACGACTTGAAACGGGTGTTTAGGGTTGTCCTCTGCCTGATTGCTGCGGAGTCCCCGATAGCAGTTTTCCATGTCCACTATTGCATCGTCCACCACCGAACCAATAGCAACGACTAATCCCCCCAAAGTCATCGTGTTAATTCCCAAACCAAAACCTTTCATAAATAACAAGCCAATCAACAAAGACATGGGAATTGCGCTCAGACTAATTGCTGCCGTCCGCCAATTCATCAAAAATATGAGCATAATTGCCGAGACAATAATGATGCCTTGAACCAGGGAACCACTAACATTGCGAATTGCAGCATCAATAAAATTAGACTGGCGAAACGTCCTCGCGATTTCCACATCGGCTGGAAATGTTGGCTGCAACGATGCCATTACACTTTCAACCGCTTTCGTCACTGTCGGGGTATCTACTTCTGGCTGTTTATTAATCATCATCACCACGGCTGGTTTACCATTAAAGCTAGCATCACCGCGCTTGAGTGCCGTACCCGTTTTCACCTCCGCCACATCTTGTAGCAAAATAGGAATGCCATTTTCCACTTTGACAACGGACTGCTGCAAATCTTCAATAGATTGCATTTGCCCAATACCACGCACTAATAATTCTTGCCCCCCACCAATCAGGAATCCTCCGGGAGCATTGGAACTAGCATTTCTGGCTGCATCAGTTACTTCTGTAAGAGAAACATTGAGGAAACGCAACTTTTCCGGATCGACTAATACTTGTTCTTGCCGTTCGTCTCCCCCATAAACTGTGACTTGAGAAACTCCAGGAACAGAGAGAATCTGATTTCTGAGGGTTACTTCTACTAGGCGACGCAAATCCATCATCGAGGTTTTTTCCTGACTATTGACGGTGAAAGCGTACTGCAAAATTGTTCCCAGGGGAGAAACTAAGGGAGAAATTTCTGGTGGATGAGCGCTTTCTGGAAGTTGATTTGTCACCTGTTGCAGCCGTTCCGTAACTGATTGTCTGGCTTTATAAATATCAGCATTTTGGTCGAATACCACCTGCACCATCGACAACCCAACTTTGGAGGAAGAGCGTACTGTTGTGATTCCAGGTAAGCCATTTACGGCACTTTCAATGGGAACAGTGATTTGGGATTCCACTTCCTCTGGAGCTAATCCAGTGGCTTCAGTCTGAATATCAACTTGGGGAGGAGCAAATTCAGGAAATACATCCAGTGGCATCTGAGTGACAGTGAAAATTCCCCACACTGTTATTAAAATAGCAGCGATAACAATAATCCACCTTTGGGCAATTGAGGTTTTGAGGGTTTGATTTAGAAGAGAGTTAAACATTTTAATATTATTAGAACTTATTATAGAATCCGGTTGAATACTTGTCATTGCGACGATAGGAAGCAATCTCAGGGATGCGCGGAGATTGCTATCCGTTCCGGAATGCTCCGCAAACCTTCCACTCCGTTCCAGTCGCAATGACTTGCATATAGTAATTATCTAAATTTTCAGGACTTACGCAAATTATGAAATAATAGGCTATCTGTAGAGGGCGAATGCCATTCGCCCCTACCAAATAGCGCGAACTAGCGTCATTCGCTCAGGAAAAGGCAGAGCAAGTGCCGCAGCTATATCGCGGATTTTCTCAATTATTGATGTTTTATTCATCTATTGGACAATAGTTAGAGTAGTTTCCGCGTGTTATGAAGTACATATGCGCAGCAAGTGCAGCAGCTATATCGCTACTTTCATGCAACAAAGCCATGGTATACAGGAAAAAAAGAATGTTTGGTACGGGAGCAAGATGCTCCCACTGTCATGCTTCGTCACCAAAATATTGATTCTATTTCTGATTTTTGGAGATATCTATTATGTAGTCTACCTTGATGTTTATTGTTATAAACTACAAGCGTTAATCAGTGGTGCTTTTACTACGATTTCCCATCATAGCGATCGCTCCTACTAATACGGCTGCTCCCCCGCCGACGGCTGCTAAAATTCCCATTATTGGAATCCCACTAGATTCTTGAGTTGTTTGCGCAGATAACTCTTCAGACTTTTGCGCTACATTCTCATCGGCTTGAGCTTGAGCTTTAGTTTCATTGGTTTGAGGAGAGGCGATCGCTTCTGGAGTTGCTGTTGTCTCAGCAGTTTTGGTTTTGCGTGATTCGGCATAAAGGGAGAGACTGCCCTGGGTGACAAGCTGTTCTCCAATGGATAACCCTTGGGTGATTTCTACCATTTCGCCTTGGGTTGCTCCGGTTTCCACTTCAACTGGCTCATAAAAATTTTCGTATTTGACAAAAACAAGTTGTTTGCCGTCTGCATCTACTAATGCTGTAACAGGAACCATAACGGCGTAGCTATTATATGCGTTTTGGGCGATGGGTGTCACCACAATACCTAACAAGGAATCGGTTTCGGGATTCACTCGCACTCGTTCAATTCCACCAGTGGCTTGAAACTCATCACCATGTCCAACATGGGATAATACCACGGTGGGCGCACCAAGCGTTAAACTGAGTGTCAAAATACTAATAAGTGAAAACGATTTCATAATAACTCCTTATGTGAAAAAAACTCAACAAAATCATCTAATAGTTTGCCACAGAGTAGATGAAATTTAGATGAAATTCAGTAAGTATTTTTTGATGCAAAATTTTTAGTGATTTTGATTTACATTTAGGTATAATTAATTTTGAAATCTAATAGACATCTCCCTAAATCAAAAATAAAATATATCATTGATTCCCATGACTCAAGAAAAATTTCCTCTACCTAAATACTTCCAATTTGTTCAGTATTATCCAGAAGCATCTGCGGCAGCAACCTGTGCTTTACTGGTTATTTTTAGTTGGTTTTTTTTACAACTAAATTTGATTGGTTTAGCACTATTTATTCTAGCAGCAGCTTATGTCATTGGTGGTTATGAAAGTGCTAAAGAAGGTTTAACTACTCTCTGGTCAGAAAAAGAATTAGATGTTGATTTGTTGATGATTGTTGCTGCTTTGGGAGCTGCTGGTTTAGGTTTATGGCAGCGAGAATATCACTTAATAATTGATGGAGCAGTGCTAATTTTAATTTTTGCTATTAGTGGCGCTCTAGAAACTTTTGCAATGGAGCGAACAGAACGTAACATTCGTAAGTTAATGGGTATTACTCCCGATACTGCCAGAGTTATCATTAATAATCAAGAAAAACAAGTTCCCATCAATGAGTTAAAAATCGGAGATTTAGTATTAGTAAAACCAGGAGAACTTATCCCAACAGATAGTATTGTTTTTGAAGGGAATAGTACCGTCAATCAAGCTCCAATTACAGGAGAGTCTTTACCAGTTGATAAAACTGTAGGCGATGAAGTTTTTGCAGGTACATTAAATGGGAATGGTGTATTAAGATTAGAAGTAAATAAGTCTCCAGAAAGTAGTTTGATTCAGCGCGTAATTCGTTTAGTTGAACAAGCTCAAACAGAAACCCCACCGTCTCAGAGATTTATTGAAAAGTTTGAAAAGACCTACGCAAAAATTATCGTTATCTCTGGAATATTGTTGGGAATTTTACCGCCATTTTTGTTAGGTTGGAGTTGGGAAACGACAATTTATCGCGCTCTAATTTTTTTAGTAGTAGCTTCTCCTTGTGCTTTAATGGCATCAATAATGCCTACTTTATTATCAGGTATTGCTACAGGAGCGCGTCAAGGAATTTTATTTAAAAATGGCGCTCAATTAGAAATGATTGGAGAAATAAAAGCGATTGCTTTTGATAAGACTGGAACTTTGACTACTGGAAAACTCCAAGTTGTTGATATTATTCCTGCTAAAGATAAGTCAGAAATAGAAGTTTTAGAATTAGCTGCTGCCCTAGAATCTTGTTCCGAACATCCCATAGGAGAAGCTATTATCCAAACAGCAATTAGAAAAAATATTCAATGGCGATCGGCAACTAATGTCGCTGCTGAAACTGGGGCAGGAATTACGGGAGTTGTCGATAGTCAAATTATTGTAGTAGGTAAAGAAAATTTAATTAGGTCAGAAATAAATACTGGCTTCAATTCTCAGTTATTAGCTGAAAGTAACCGCCTGCAAAAACAAGGAAAAACGGTAATCTGGGTAGCAAAAGAGCGAGAAATTATTGGCATTATATCTGTTGCAGATACGGTGCGTTTAGAAGCTAAAAAAATGATAAATCAGCTCAAATCTCTAGGTATTGAATCTATAGTTATGCTGACAGGAGATAACAAACAAACTGCTGATACTGTTGCCCAACATCTAGGTATAAACATAGTCTATTCAGAGTTATTACCCGAAGATAAATTAACAGTAATTAAACAACTCCAACAAGAAAACAAAAATGTAGCAATGGTGGGAGATGGTATTAACGATGCTCCGGCTATTTCTCTCGCTACAGTAGGTATTGCTATGGGAGGTGCGGGTAGTGATGTTGCCTTAGAATCAGCAGATATAGTGTTAATGGCAGACCGCTTAGAAAAATTAGTTGAAGCTATAAGTTTAGGTCGTCGCGCCAACCGTATTATTAAGCAAAATATTACTTTTGCTATTGGATTTATTTTCCTATTATTGGTCGCTAACTTTACTGGAAATATTAATATGCCTCTCGGCGTACTTGGCCATGAGGGGTCTACAGTTTTAGTAACATTAAGTGGTTTACGTTTGCTAAAGTGACATTCTCTCTCGGCTGAAACACGAGAAATTCCTATCTATTTAAAGGTTAAGCTATTTACAGCAGTTTTCATGATTGATAGATCACTGTAGGGACATTGCATAACAAAAATGCGTTTGATGTCGCATAGCTAAACGTCCCTATCAGGTTTTGGTTATGACAATATGGTTTATCAATCTGAAAAGCGCTGTAAACTCAAGTATTATAAACCGAAATAAATGTAGTAAAATTTTTGATATTTGCTATAGCATTTCCCAGACTAATGAGGTACAGTTCTTTCGATCCCCCCTAACCCCCCTTTATAAGGGGGGAACTAGAAGTCCCCCTTTATAAGGGGGATTTAGGGGGATCATTGATGTACCTCACGCCCGTTGAAAACTGCTATATTCTCTATAAGTTAAGCAAAATGAGGATTCTGCTAGTAGAAGATGAAGAAGATTTAGGACTAGCAATTAAGCAAGTCTTGGTCAGTGAAAAGTATGTAGTCGATTGGGTATCCGATGGTCTTCAAGCATGGTACTATCTAGAAAACCAATGGACAGACTATACTGTGGCAATAATTGATTGGCTCTTACCAAAGCTATCGGGATTAGAATTATGTCAACGGCTCAGATTGCACAAAAATCCTTTGCCAGTTCTGATGCTTACTGCCCTGGATAGAGCAGAAAATCGTGTCGCCGGGTTAGATGCAGGAGCTGATGATTACTTAGTGAAACCATTTGTGATAGCAGAACTACTGGCAAGGTTGCGTGCACTTCAGAGGCGTTCGCCCCAATTTCAACCCCAGAACCTTACGGTAGACAAATTTACCCTAGATTACGCTAACAATGCTCTGGTTATCAGTTTAGCTCCATCCTCTCAAACGATTCCTCTAACAGTCAAGGAATTTCAGATTTTTGCCTACCTGATGCAGCATCCCAATTGCATCGTTTCTGGCAGTAAAATTCGCCATCAACTCTGGGATTTTGCGGCAGAACCAATGAGCAACGTCGTCGCTGCCCAAATGCGGTTATTACGTCGTAAGTTAGCAAGTTATGGCTGCGACTGCCCGATTGAAACAATTCGAGGTCAGGGTTATAGGTTCAATACATCTAGGGTTTGCTAAAAAAGTCTTATGAGTGAGGGTAGGAGTCAGGAGTCAGGAGTCAGAATTATCCCTTGATTTTTCTGCCTTATGTAGCCCAAAATCCTAACTTTTCATATATCTAGGGGTTGCTGAAAAAGTCTTATGAGTGATGGTAGGAGTCAGGAGTCAGAATTATCCCTTGATTTTTCTGCCTTATGTAGCCCAAAAT